>DHFK01000001.1 GCA_002400365.1 Anaerolineales bacterium UBA4826
TGTGGAATTACCTCGACAATCCCGCGGGCTTGCCACATCCGAGCAACCTCTATTGGATGCCGCTGCCGTCGCTGCTCGTCGCGCCGCTGTTCGCGCTCTTCGGCGTGTCGTATCGCGTCGCGCAAATTCCGTTCATCCTGTTATCGTCGTTGCTTCCTCTCTTTACGTTTTACGTTTCACGTAGAATCCTTCGACGCGACGACTACGCCTGGGCTGCCGCGCTTTTTACCGCGTTCAGCGGATTCTACACGATCTACTGGGTCAGTCCCGATAACTTTACGCCGTTCGCGCTGACCGCCAGCGCGTGCCTATTTGCGATCGCGCGCGGCGTCGAGACAAAGTCCGCGCGCTGGTTTCTTGCCGCCGGCATTCTCGCCGCGCTCAGCCACCTCTCCCGCGCGGATGGTCTGCTCTTGCTCGCCGTCGCGCCACTTGCATTGCTCACGCCTCACGTATCACGCACCACGCATCCTTCGACTCCGCTGCGCTCCGCTCAGGATGCATCGCGCATCACGCATCACGTCTTACGTTTCACNNACGCTTTGGCTCACCGGTTACGACGAACTGTTTCGCTGCGCCGACGATCTCACGCTGCAGCGCTATCTCGCGTGGGGCATCGGCAACATAATCGAATCGAAGGCGGTTGCGGCAGCGCGGAATCTGTTCATCGTCACGTTTGCCGACTTGCAGATTTTTCTCGCGCCGTTCGCGCTCATCGGCTTGTGGCAGTTGCGCCGGCGGATCGAGATGCTGCCGTTTTTCGTCTATGCTTTCCTCCTCTATCTGGTGATGACGTTTGTCTTTACGTTTCCCAGTTGGCGCGGGAGTATGTTTCATTCGGCGGCGGCGCTCTTACCCTTTCTCGCGCTTGCCGTGCCGCCCGGGCTTGACGCGGCGATTCATTGGATCGCGCGGCGGCGCAAGACGTGGGACGCCGCGCAAGCCACGCGCGTTTTTCGCAGCGGATTCGTCGCGCTCGCGATTTTTCTAGCGATATTCCTGTACGCGCAAGGCGTGTTTCCTATCGGCGGAGGTTCGAGCGACATCCCGCTCTGGAATCTGCGCGATGCAGAGTATCCGGCGGTCGCGCAATGGCTCGATCAAAACGCGCGCGCCCCCTTCGACGACGCTCAGGGCGACATTGTGATGACGGTTGATCCGCCATCGTTCTACAACGTCAGTCATCGCCGCGCGATCGTGATACCGACCGACGGCGTGGAAGCGATTTTCCAAGCCGCGCGGCGATACGGCGCGCGGTATCTCGTCCTGCAATTCGATCATCCCGCGCCGCTCGACGATTTGTATCACGAGCGGACAACCATTCCCGGCTTTGAACGGGTCGCGGATTTTCGTGACGGGAACGGAAGGGCAGTAGTGCTGTTTGAGGTGATGCCGTGACCGCCCAACGTGGCTTGGTGACCCTAGGCGTCATTGTCCTAGGCGTGCTGGCAACGGTGATCGCAAATGGTCAGCAATGGATGTTTAACCGCGATTTCTTCACGTACTGGGGAGGCGGGCGCGGTCTCTTGGAAGGGGCGAATCTGTACGACTCTGCGACTTGGCAGAATATTACGCGCGTCTATGGAAGTACCTGGTTCCCGAATCCCATTTTCATTTATGCGCCGCCGACAGCGATTCTCTTCGCGCCGCTTGCCGCGTTGCCCGTCCCAGTCGCGGCGGTTCTCTGGGTTTGGCTCAGCGAGATTTTTGTCGTGCTCACTGCCTGTGTTATTGCCTGGAGTTTGCGTTGGCGTCGTCCATCTTCTTACGCGTTGTTTTGGGCCATCGGCATTATGTTCTTTGTGCCGGTGTTACTCACGTTTTTGATGGGGCAGGTCTCGGCGCTGATCCTCATCCTGGTTGCGTCAAGTGCAGCACTGTGGGATCGCGGCAAGTGGTCAGGCGGCGGGTTGTTGCTTGGCATAGCAATCGTCAAGCCACAACCGATTGCGTTGCTAATTCCAATGCTCGCGTTGTGGCTCTGGCTGAACCGACGTTGGCGTGCCCTGGGCGGAGTAGCCATATCGTTTGGCGTAAGCATCCTCGCTTCATTCGTGCTCTTCCCCAGTTTCGTGTCGGATTGGCAATCTGCAGCGTCGGCAAAGGTAAGCGGGGTCGCAGATCGGATGCCGACCCTGTGGGGATTGACTCTGGATTTGCTTGGCGCGTCGCCGCTGGCATGGGCTAGCGCGTGGGCGCTCGTTTTGCTTGCGACAGTCGTGTGCGTGGTTATCGTCGTGCGGTGGCGTAATAAAAGCGCGACTGAGTTGATCAGCGTGCTTCTAGTCTTCTCGCTCTTGGTCACACCGTATTTGTGGAATTACGACCAGATTCTACTGCTCATTCCATTCTTGGTTGCGCTCATTCGCATGGATCTACGCGGGGCGTCGTTTAGGCAGGCTGCGCTGCTGCCTCTTGTCTTCGACATCCTCGCGATGGCCTTCTTTGTGATTGCATCCGTTCGTTTGCGCGATGGGTTGAGCGCAATGCTCTCGTTGTTCGTCGGAGGGATGCTGTGGTTTGCGCTTTTGAATCAGCCCGCCCCAAGTGGAGAGCCGGTATGATCCCAAGGACCGGTGTACGCAGTGGATTTTGGTGGGCTGACTGGCGCGACTGTGTGACTGGAGACCTATTTACTCATTCGTGCGTTGATGGTAGAATTGGCTCAGGTGTTCCGGCTGAGGGGAAAGTGGAATGTCTGAATCAGCAGTGCCAGCTCAATGGAAAGTTGTCGTCGTGATGCCGGCGTACAACGCCGCTAAGACGATTGAGAAAACCTATGCCGACATGCCGTCCGGCGTCGTGAGTCAAATCATTTTGGTAGACGATGTGAGCCAGGACGACACAGTGGAAATTGCGCAGCGATTGGGTTTGCACGTCGTCGTGCACGCACAGAATCGTGGGTACGGCGGCAATCAAAAGACATGTTACCTGCACGCGTTAGCGGCAGATGCCGACATCGTGGTGATGCTCCATCCCGATTATCAGTACGACTCGCGACTCATCCCTGAATTGATCCGCCCCATCCAAGCAGGCAAAGCCGATTTGGTGCTTGGTTCGCGTTTTCTCAACAATGGCGCGCTTGCCGGCGGAATGCCTCTATACAAGTTCATTTCAAATCGTTTTCTGACGCTGTGCGAAAACTTGGTTCTGCAGCAGCACCTTTCAGAATGTCACACCGGCTTTCGGGCCTACGGCCGACGCTTGCTAGAAACGATTCCCTTTCTGCTCAATTCGGACGACTTTGTGTTCGACACGCAAGTCATTGTGCAAGCCGTCGCGTTTGGCTTCAAGATTACCGAGATTGCTGTGCCGACCCGATATTTCAAAGAGGCCTCCTCGGTGAATTTTCGCCGTAGCGTGGCTTATGGTTCGGCAACGCTCAAGACCTTGTTCGATTATGTGCTCGACCGCGCGGGCATTGAGCCACACGCGTGTTTTCGCAAAAGGCTCGGTCAGGTGCTCAGCCGCTATCATCGCCAACGGCTCTTGCGTCATGTCGTGCAAGACGCGTCGGGCTTGCTGCCATTGTCCTTGGAGTTGGAATTATAGCGCGCGATGGCTTCATTCCTTGCACTTGACCACCGCAAAGCCAGTGCTTGGTCGTTGAGCCGTGTATTCCTCTCCGTTGCGATTCTGTCCGGGCTCGGCGTGAGTTTGTTTTTCCCCGGCGAAACTCCGCGCCATTTTGCATACCTCGCCGACGCATTTGTGCATGGTTCATTCAGCGTCAATAACCTGCCATCCACTTATGCCGATAAAGTTCTGTTCGCTGGCAATATCTATCTTCCCTTTGCGCCGATGCCCGGTCTTTTGCTGATACCGTTTGCCGGAATCTTCGGACTCGCGTTCGACGAATACGGGCTGGCGATCTTGTTCACCGTTGTGAATCTTCTCTGCATTGGGCTTTTGCTCAGGCGGTTGCAGATTCCTTCGGACCGGCATCGGTTTCTTCTCGCGCTCTTTTTCTGCGGCACAATCTACTTGTCCGCGCTCTTCGTCGGACGTAGCTGGTTTCTCGCGCACATCCTCGCGACGACCTTGTTGCTATTCGCGATTCTCGAAGCGCTGTCCCGACGACGCGCGTGGCTCATCGGAGTCTGGCTGGGCTTGGCGTTTCTCACGCGTAGCCCGACGATCTTTTCCATTCCGTTTTTCATTTGGATGCTCATGCCTGCCGATGGATCGTGGAGCCAGCCGCGGTGGGTGTTGGCTCAGGCTGCTAAAATGTCGCTGGGTCTGGTTGTGCCTTTACTTTTCTATGCGTACTACAATTATGCCCGCTTTGGCAATGCTTTGGAAACGGGGTACGCCTATGCCATCGTTGGTAGCCCCGTCCTCGCCAGCGCGCTCAAGTATGGCTTGTTCAGTCCAGCACATCTGCCCAAGAATCTGTACACTCTCTTGCTCGCTCTCCCTCAAGCGTATCCGAGTTTCTCTGCGCCGGCGCTCAACTTTCCGTACATCTATCCCTCCCCGTGGGGTATGGGGCTGTTCTTCACGACTCCGGCTTTTGTTTATGCCTTTGCGGCAAACTGGCGTGAACGGGTAGTGCGTGCAGCATGGCTTGCGATTGGACTAGTGCTCGTCCCACTTGTGCTTTATTACGGCGTCGGCTGGATTCAGTTCGGGTATCGCTACGCGCTCGATTTTTATCCGTTCCTTTTCATATTAGTCCCGCTCGGGCTGTCCCGGCATCTTGACTGGAAAGCACTCGCGCTGATCATTCTTAGTATCGTCATCAATGTCTGGGGCGCGTGGTGGCAGTTGATTGGTTTTCGGATGCTGCCGGTAGAATTGCTACGATGAAATCTGTTCCTGCGGTTCCCGCTTCTCCAACTTTGCGTGCTGTGCTGGACATCGCGGTGCGCGACCGGTGCCTTTATGCAATCCTCGCCGTTTTTGTTTTCCTTGCGACTGCCTGGAATTTTGCCACGCCGATTTTCGAAGCCCCGGACGAACCAGACCATCTCCAGTACATCCTGTTCGTTGCGGAAGAGGGACATCGTCCTGATTTGAAGACTGAAGTACAGCGAGCAGGGATTGAATCACCTCAACCCCCACTTTACTATTTCATCATGGGGGCGGTACTACGAATCAGCCAAATACCCCATCCCTTTGAACACCCGCGCATCAACCCAGAGTTTGACTTTTTGAAAATGAACAGCGCGCCCAACTATTTTGCTCCCGCGTCAGGTCGTTACGATTACGTACGCTTCTTACGCGGATTTTCGATGCTGTTTGGGCTCGTCACAGTTGTGAGCACGTACTTGTCGGCTACCCTTTTGGGAGCCAATCGAGCGCTCAGGTTGGTGGCTGCTGCTATGACGGCGTGCTTGCCACAATTTACTTTTGTCTCAGGCGCGATTAGCAACGATCCACTGACTACTGCGGTGGCATCGATCGCGCTCGTTTGGCTGATGTATGTAGCGCGTTTAGAAACGCGACATGGTTGGCATGCATTTATCTATGGGACGTTGAGCGCATTGGCTTTTTTGTCCAAGGCTCATGCGGTCTTTCTACTGCCTTTTGGTGCCGCGGTTCTTTTCTTGATCGGCGAAAGCAAGTTGCGCGAGAGACTAGAAGATTGGGGATGGATTGTGTTCGGGTTCTTGCTTATCGCGGGACCGTACCTGGTTTACAACCAGTGGCGCTATGGTGATTTCACTGCAGTCAATATGCAGGTATTGATTGTGCCAGAGCTGGTTGATCGAAAGAGCCTGCTGGATCCATCCAACACTGGTTTCTTTATGGCGCTTCTGCCACGGCTCTTGTTCCAATCCTTCCTCGGCGTTTTCGGTTGGATGCGAATCTATCTGCCAGGAGCCTTTTATTCTACATTCGGGATTTTGTGGCTGGCTTCGTTAACCGGGTATGGGATCGCCTTGCTGAACAAAAGATGGGATCTTCTTCGTGAGACACTTGTCCTTGCGCCGGCACTGGCATTTCTTGTGATCGTCTATGTGAATACGACATTCACCGCGCCACAGGGCAGGTATTTGTTCCCAGCACTTGGTGTCATCTCGCCCTTGTTTGTCATGGGTTTGGCAGAATTGCCAGCCGCTTGGAATCGGCTCTTGATGGTTGCCGCACCGCTCTTCCTGTTGCTAACCAATTTGTTTTCGCTTTGGCTTGTCCGCAGCACTTTCTTGTCCTGGCACATTGGGTATGGCTGAAACATTGTGAAACGTGGGTTGCTTGCTTGTCTGGTTGCACTTGCGATTCTCGCCGCCGCGTTCTACATGACCGATTCCGCCGCGCGCGCGCGCGCGCGCGCCGCCGCCGATCGCGACCTTGCCGCGCGTGCGCAAACGACCGCCGATGCGATGGATCGCACATTGCAGCAGCGCATGGTCGAGGTCTTCACCTTTGCCGCGCTGCCCTCGTTGCGCGGATTCGCGGCATCGGACGAGGCGGGACGACCGGCGCGGATGGCGATTGCGAATACCGAATTGCGCGCAATCGTCGCCGCCGATCCCAACGTCCGCGCGGCGACGATTGTGGATGCGCTCGGTGTGGTGACGCTGACGACCGACGCTTCGATGAACGCCGATTGGAGCCAACGCGTCTTTGTGCGCGAGGCGCTCGCCGGGCGCTTGCACGCCTCGCCGATCGTCCGCGAGTTTGGCGAGTTCTCGCAATTCTACAGCGCGCCAATTCTCGACAACGCCGGCGAGGTTGCGGGCGCGCTTGTCGTGCGCGTGGCGGCGCAGGAAATGTGGAGCGCGCTTGCCTCCGACGCGATGGTCGTTGACGAGAACGGCGTGCGAATCGCAGACCGTTCGGACAAGCCGCAAATTCTCGTTGCGTTGTCGCCGCTCATGCCCGACGTGTTCACTCGGACGATAGCAGAGAAGCGCTACGGCGCGGAGGTGACGCAAATCCCGGCGACGAATCTTACCGATCTGGCGAACGCCGTCAAGCGGGGCAACGCCGCACCGCTGACTTTTCGAGACTCCCAGGGGCGAACCTTGCGCGCAGCAATGCGCCAACTCAAGACGAATGTGTGGACGGTGGTCGCGTTTGCAAACGAGGATGCGATTCTGTCGCCCTGGCGTGACGCGCTGGCGGATCAACTCAAATTGGTTGGCGTGACGGCGCTCGTTCTGATGGGCTTGCTATTTGCCGCGCGGCGTGGAAAGGGGCAGCGCAGTGAAGCGGCGTGACGCTTGGTTGGGGCTGGCGGCGCTCGTCAGCGTGGGCGCGTATCTTGGTCTCTCCGCGCTCCGCGGCGCAATCGGTTTCCCGCTGGACGACGCGTGGATTCACCAGGTCTATGCGCGCAACCTCGCGGCGCGCGGCGAATTCGCGTTTTTCGCGGGACAGCCAAGTGCCGGCTCGACCTCGCCGTTGTGGACGATTCTGCTCTCGGTCGGCTATCTGCTCCGCGTGGATTTCCGCGCGTGGGCGTATCTATTGGGCATCATGTTGCTCGGCGCAAGCGCGATGATCGCAACACGCCTATTTCTGATTTTCGATCCTTCGGCTTCGCGCAGGACAGGTTTTCGATTTTCGATTTTCGATTCACGGATCACGGATCACGCATCACGCATCATGCTTTGCTTCCTTCTCTTCCTTCTCTTCGAATGGCACCTCGCGTGGAGCGCGGCGAGTGGAATGGAAATCCTGCTGTTCGTCTTCCTATCGCTGATTCTACTGGAGCGATTTTACGCGCGCGCGCCCGCGTGGCTGCTGGGCTTGCTCGCCGGTTTGTTGACGCTGACGCGACCGGAGGGTGCTGTGCTTGCCGCGCTGGTGGGTGGCAGTCTGTCATTGCGAGGAGCGATCCTGAGCGAGCGAAGCGAGTCGAAGGATGCGACGAAGCAATCTCCGCCGCCGGCTTTGGGGATTGCTTCGCAAAAAACGCTCGCAATGACAAATGGCGATCCGCGTTTATCCGCGTTCATCCACGTCCCTATGACTTTCGCGCTGGGCTTGGCCGTCGTCCTCACGCCGTACCTGCTCTTCAACCTCGCGACGAGCGGGACGATTTTTCCCAACACGCTCTACGCCAAGAGCGCGGAATACGCCGTGTTGTTTGAGCAGACGCCGCTCATCCTGCGCTGGCTGCAATTGCTCTTCGTCCCGTTTGTCGGCGCGCAAATTCTGCTGTTACCCGGCGTGCTTTACGTTGTCGTTACGCTGGCGCGGCAGCGGCAATGGCTCGCGCTGATTCCGTTCGCGTGGGTTTTGCTCTTGCCGGCGCTCTATGCTCTGCGTTTGCCGGTCGCGTACCAGCACGGGCGGTACGAGATGCCGGTCATCCCCTTCATCGTGCTGTATGGAATTTGGGGGACGGGCGCGCTGCTCGCGCGTGTGCAAAACTGGGTCGTGCGTACAACGTGGGCGCTTTCGACGGCGACGGCGCTGATCGTCTTTTGGATTCTAGGCGCGATTCAATATGCCACCGACGTGGCGATCATTGATTGCGAGATGGCGCAGACGGCGCGCTGGGTTGCCGCGCACGCGCCCGCCGACGCGGTCATCGCCGCGCACGACATCGGCGCACTGGGTTATTACTACGACCGACCGTTCATTGACCTCGCCGGCTTGGCGACGCCGGAGGTGATCCCGTTCATCCGCGACGAAGGTCGCCTGCGCGAGTATCTCGTTTCGCGTCAGGCGACCTTCGTGATTGTGTTTCCAGGTTGGTATCCCGCGTTCGATGCCGATCCAAGTTTCGCGCCAATCTACCGGACGAATTGCGTCGTCACGCGCGAGACGGGGGAGAAGAATATGGTAGTGTATCGAATGGTGCAATAATTGGATAGTGTGTTAGTGCGATAGTTGCCCGTCCCACCGCACAACTATTCCACCAACAGGCTGCCAACAAACCCGTGTTGCCCCCGCGCAAACTCATCGATCTTCATCGCGCGTTTGCCCGCGAGTTGAATTTCACGCAGAATGAGCGCGCCGTCGCCGGTGGTGACGGCGATTTCTTTTCCCACCTGAATTACGCGTCCCGGCGCACTCCCAACCTTTCCGGCTGCCGCTTCCGCGCGCAGAATCTTGAGTGGCTGCCCGTTCCAAAAAGTGAATGTCGAGGGCCAAGGATTGAACGCGCGCACGCGCCGCGCGATCTCGGCAGCGGAACGCGTCCAATCAATCCGCCCTTCTTCTTTGCGAATCGTTTTGACGATCGTCGCGCGCGCAGCGTCTTGCGGCTGTGGGACGATTTCGCCGGCGAGAAGGCGCGGCAGCGTCTCGATCAGCAATGCCGCCGCGATGCCGGCGAGTTTGGCGGTCAACGTGCCAGTCGTATCGTCAGCGGCAATTGGAATCGCGCGCTGGACGAGAATCGCGCCGGTGTCCAAGCCGGCGTCCATTTGCATCAGCGTGACGCCGGTCTCAGCATCGCCGGCGAGAATCGCGGCGGGAATCGGCGCGGCGCCGCGATGGCGCGGCAAAAGCGACGCGTGCGTGTTGACGCAGCCACGCGGCGGAATCGCCAAAACCTCCCGCGGCAGAATCAAGCCGTACGCCGCGACGATGATGATGTCGGGCGCGAGGTCACGCAGTTGCGCGAGGACCGCTGGCGCGCGGAGCGTCGTCGGCTGAAAAACCGGCAAGCCGCGCGACTCGGCGAATTGCTTGATCGGCGAGGTTTGCAGTCTGTTACCGCGCCCGGCGGGTTTGTCCGGGCGCGTATAGACGCCGACGATCTGATGCGTCGTGCGCGTCAAGGCATCCAGTACCGGCACGGCGAATTGCGGCGTGCCCATGAAGACAATTTGGGACATTTCTCTCGCGCTGTTCCTCTTCATTTCGGCGGCAAGTGAACGCGCGCCATCATCAACGTATCCACGTATTGACCGTCGCGAAACGCGTAGGCGACTTGCGTCCCTTCGACTTGAAAGCCGAATTTCTTGTACAACCTGATCGCCGGCGCGTTGTCGGGGAACACGCCGAGTTCAAGCCGCGCGAGATTGAGCCATTTGTCGGCAAGGTCAACGATGGCTTGCATCAACGCGGTGCCGATGCCCTTGCCTTGCCAATCATCGCGCACCATCATCCCGACATCGCCGACGTGGCGGCGGCGCGGGCGATGCGGAAATGTTTGCAAGCCAATTTGCCCGACCACTTGTCCGTCCACGCAGGCGACGAGACTGTAGAATCCTTCAGCCGGTTCGGCTAATTTCTTGCGCCACTGCTCGACGGAAGGGTAGGGGATTTGAAGCGTGCCCCAAATCACTTTGGGGCAGGAGAAAATCTTGACGATGGCTTCATAGTCGCTCGGTTCAGCGCGACGGATGGTGAGGTGCATGGTTAGTATTGCCATATTCTCTCTCCGCGCTGATAATCAGTCAGTTGAAAATAGCAGACCCAAAACTGAAAGCGGCGGCGGGGCAGACAACGCCAGCCGGCTTGTCTTACCCAATCCGCGAGTCGTTGGCTGCCGTACTGAGCAAACAGCCAGCGTAGTTCGGCGCGGTCGCCCCACGCGAGCGTGCGTTCGATGATGGTGAACGCGCTGCGCTCAAGAGCGAGTTTTTCTAGATCGTATTCTTGAAAAAAGGGGCGAAGTGTCGTTGGCATTCCCGTCGCGGTTGTTTCAAGTGTTGCCATCAATCATCTCACGCCTTGATTATACCGCAGAGCGCAGGAAAACGGAAACGGATATTTTGCATCTAACGCTTCCTCGTGGTAAAATCGCAACAACTTTCGCATTGGAGTCGCCGTGCCACCCAAACCCAAGCGCTGGCAGATCGCGCCGCGCGTTTCCTCGCTCGTCGTCGCGCGCTTTCCTCAGTTGCATCCGCTGCTGGTCCAAGTCCTGTACAATCGCGGGATCACTACGCCCGAACAAGCCGACGCGTTCCTCGCGCCCACCGCGTTCGTGGGCAATCCATTTCAAATGCGCGGCATGAACGAAGCGGTGGACCGTCTGCGCCGCGCGATTCGCGCGGACGAAGCGATCGCGGTCTATGGCGATTTCGACGCGGACGGCGTGACCGCAACCGTGCTCCTCGTGCAGACCTTGCGCGCGCTGGGCGCAAAAGCCAAACCGTACATTCCGCATCGCGTTGACGAAGGGTATGGTTTGAACCGCGACGCGCTTCAGCAATTGAAAGACCAGGGCGTCGGCGTCGTCGTCACGGTGGACTGCGGCGTGCGTTCGCTCGACGAAGTCGCGTTCGGCAAGCAAATCGGTTTGGATATGATCGTGACCGATCATCATGCGCCAGGCGATGCTCTGCCCGACGCGTTCGCGGTGATCAATCCCAAGCAGGCGCTGTGCAAATATCCGACGAAGGAATTGTCCGGCGCGGGTGTTGCCTTCAAACTGGCGCAAGCGCTCTTGCGCGCGGACGAACGCGTGCCCTTGGGCAAGGAGCGCGCGCCGATTTCTGAAGACGCGCTCGTGGATTTGGTCGCGCTCGGAACGGTCGCCGACCTGGTGCCGTTGATCGGCGAAAATCGCGCGCTCGTTCAGCGCGGTCTGGAACGGCTGCGACAGTCGGAACGTCCCGGTATTCAGGCGATGTTTCGCCAAGCCGCGCTCAAGCCGGAGACGATTGACGCGGGCAGCATCGGCTATATCTTGGGTCCGCGCCTCAACGCGGCGGGGCGGCTCGAAAGCGCATTGATGGCGTACAATTTGCTCGTCACGCAGTACCCGGGCGAAGCGGACAAACTCGCGCACGAACTGGAAGAGACGAACCGCGAACGCCAGCGGCTTACCGGCGAGATGACGATCAAGGCGCGCGACACGGTCTTGGCATCGGCGGAGGCAGGACGCCTGCTGTTTGTCGTCTCACCCGATTTCCTCGAGGGCATCGTCGGATTGATCGCCAGCCGCTTGGCGGAGGAATTTTATCGCCCGGCGGTGGCGGTGCGGCAAGGCGAGGAAGAGAGTCGCGGCTCCGCGCGCAGTGTCAGCGAGTTCAACATCGTCGCCGCGCTCGACCAGTGCCGCGATTTGCTCGTGCGGCACGGCGGTCATGCCATGGCGGCAGGATTTACGGTTCGCAACTCAAACTTGCCGGAACTGCACGCGCGTCTCACGGAGATCGCGACGCGCGAGTTGGCGCAGAGCGATCTCGTGCCGACGCTCAACGTGGACGCCGAAGCCGCGTTGAGCGAAATGACTCTGACGCTTTCGAAAGCGTTGGAGCAACTGGCGCCGTTCGGCTATGGCAACCGCGAGCCGATCTTTGCGAGCCGCGATCTCAGCGTGCGCGAGGCGCGCGTCGTCGGTACCGATCATCTGAAACTGCTGTTGAGCGACGGACAGATCCTCATGGATGCGATCGCGTTTCGGCAGGGCGGCTGGGCGGGCAATCTGCCGCCGCGCGTAGACGTCGCTTTTCAGTTGGAGGCGCAGACGTGGAACGGCAAGACGCGGCTGCAGTTGAATGTCAAGGACATCAAGCCAACGACGGAAGGATGAAGGCAGAAGGATGAAAGATGAAGCAAGACCGTTCTGTTTCATCCTTCATCCTTCATCCTTTGATTTGTAATGACTGACTCACGAGAATATCCCGCGCGCCCCATCTGCGGCGTCGGCGTGATTGTCCGCAAAGCGGATTCGATACTCCTGGTTCAGCGCGGCAACCCCCCGCGGCGCGGCGGGTGGAGTCTGCCGGGCGGCGCGGTCGAGTTGGGCGAAACGCTGCGCCAAGCCGCGCGGCGCGAGGTGCGCGAAGAGTGCGGCATCGAAATCGCGCTGGGCGATGTGGTCGACGCGGTGGACATTATTTTTCGCGATGACACCGGGCGCGCGCAATACCACTACGTGGTGATTGATTTTGCGGCTGAGTACGTCAACGCTGATTTGCGCGCGGCGAGCGATGTCTTGGAGGCGCGCTGGGTGCCGATTGGAGAATTGTCGGCGTTTCCGCTGCCGGAGCCGACGCGCGCGGTGATTAGGAAAGCAATCAGCCACGAAATCACACAGAACCACGCGGAATAGAAACAAAAGATNNGGGATTCATCGGTCTCTTGATCGGCGCGGGCGTGTACGCTGCCGCGAGCGCGTTGAGCGCGCGCTTGCCGACCCTGGTAGCGCAAGACGGCATCGGCGCGGCGATCATCTTTGCAATTCTGCTGGCATTCTCGCTCGGCGAGATTCCGCTGATGGTGTTCGCCTTGCGTCAAATGGCGCGCAGCGCGACCACCTCGCGCCGCTTCGTGCTCGGGGTCTTTGTCGTCTACGTGGCGTTCGCGTCGGTGTACGCGTCCATCTTTGTGCTATTGACCGGGCAGGTGCTGTGGGGCATCGCGCTGGCGGGGCTGTGTGTCGTGCGGTTGGCGAGCGGCGCGTTGGTACAATGACAAATGGCAAATGGCGAATGACAAATGAGCAAATGGGAATCTTTAAAGAGTCGAGTGAGGGCACGAGTTTCGCGGTCAAGGTGATTCCGCGCGCGCACAAGAATCAAATTGTCGGAGTGGAAGGCGACGCACTCAAGATTCGCTTGACTGCGCCGCCGGTCGAGGGCAAGGCGAACGATGCGCTGATCGAATTCCTGGCGGAATTGCTCGGCGTGCGGCGCGCGCAGATCGAGATTCTCACGGGGCGCGCGTCCCGACACAAAGTAGTGCGCGTGCGTGGAGTGACGGCGCAGCAGATCCAAAAGGCCTGTCAGTCTTGACAGGTCTTTTCATTTGCGAAAGCGGATGGGCTGTTTCCCGGAAGCGAGTTGTTCGATGCGCTGCGCCCGCGCGTACGCAAAGTACGCCAGAACTGCGGAGATCACAGAGCCAGCCGCCAGGATTCCGCTGAGGAGATTGATCGCCGCCGACGCTATTTCAGTTGATGATCCCGGCAGCAGGCTTTTGGAAGTCGGCGTCGGCTGAGGCGTTGGCGCGGCGAAAGTCGGCGCGGCGGTAGGTTGTAGAGTCGGCGGGGCAAATGTCGGCGCGGGCGGCGCGGCAGTTGGGGCAGGGGGCGGCGCGCTGCCTGACACCGGGGGAATGACCAGCACCGCGCCGACGCGCAGCCGCGTCGTGCTTGTCAGATTGTTCGCGCTCATGATCAGCGGATACTTGGTTCCATCGCCGTACATTTTCTGCGCGATGGTCCAGGGGCTGTCGCCGGGCTGAACGGTGTAGGTCTGCTCGCCCACGGCGGGTTGCCCCGGCGCACGCGTCGCGACGGGCGTCGCGCGCGGGACCGGCGTATCGTCTGGATAGATCGGGATGAAAACCGGCGTGGGGAAAACGTACGGCGGCTTGGTCGGCTCCTCGGTCGGCGCAACGGTGGACTGCGCGTGCGGCTCGGCGGAAACGGTCCGCGCGCGCGGGGTCGGCATCAACCAGAGCGCGGCGGCAAGCGCAAGTAGGAGGATGAGCGCAATTCGAGCAGTTTGTCGGAGAGGCAGATCAGAAACCCGTTTTCTGGCTAGAGTGTCAAAGAACAACGCAGAAACAGTCCAGAAAACGGGTTTCTCCGAAAGATTCCTGGCGTTCATTGACAGCCCGTGCTAATGATCTGCGCGTTGACGAGTTTGTTGTTGCTGAACGTGTTGCCCTGACACACGCCGCCCTGCGCCGGTTGGACCAAAACATCTGTGCCGTCGAACGTATTGCCGATGAATTTGCCGAATTTGGCGTTGTCCGCTTGGACGCTCTTGACGCGCGCGCCGCGCACCACGTTGTACTCGAATCGCACGTTCTGCGCGTAACCGAGCCACGCGCCATAGTTGTCGTTCGTGAATGTGTTGTGGTGGATATAGTTGCGGAAACTAAACGTCGCTTCGATGCCGTTCGCCACGCTGTTCGAAATTTTGTTGTAGAGAAATTCGTTGTCGTTGCTCGCGCTCGCGGGCTGGTTGCCCTGGTAAATGCCGTTGCCGTTCGCGGTGAGAATGTTCCAGCCAATCGAATTGCGGTCCGAATGTTCGGTCAGGACGATGCCCGCCGCGCCGCAGCCCGCGTCCTTGCCCCACTGCGGACAACTGCGATTGTCGTACTCGACGGTGTTGCTGTACACCTGGCTCGCCGTCGTGCCGTAGAGATAGATGCCCCAGCCGCGATTGCGACTCGTCGTGTTCTGCTGCACGCGGATCCTGGACGAGTTCAAGATCTGGATGCCGGCAATGTTCCCGTTCGCCGTGTTGGCTTGCACGCGCGAATTCTGAATGCCGTTCAAGATCATGCCGCCGTGCGGCAGCGGCTTCAAGTGTTCGATGTCATAGTTGTCGTCAACGTAGTTGCCGCTGAAATCATTCTTCTCGAAGAAGAAGTTCTTGCCGCCGACGACGTACAGCCCCACGTCGAACCGGCGCGCTTTGCAGTTGCGGATCGTCACCGCGTTTCGCTTCTGCGCCAGGATGCCCACGCCGGTGCCATCGCCGATGAA
>DHFK01000050.1:0-497 GCA_002400365.1 Anaerolineales bacterium UBA4826
CGCGCGGAGGAGGCGATCAAGCAACTGAACGACGACCTGACTCACCGCGCGACGGAACTCGAAGCCGCCAACAAGGAACTGGAAGCCTTTTCTTATTCCGTCTCGCACGACCTGCGCACACCCCTGCGGGCGATTGACGGCTTTTCGCGCGTCCTACTCGAAAAGCACACCACGCAACTTGCGCCCGACGCGCAGCGTTACCAGCGCATCGTGCGCGACAACGCGCAGCAGATGGGCCGCCTCATAGACGATCTGCTCACGTTCTCGCGCTTGAGCCGCCAGCCGCTCAAGATCCAACCCGTGACGCCGACCCAGTTGGTGCAACAGGCGCTTCAGGACTTGCAGCCAGAGCAGGTGGGACGGCAAGTCGAAATCATGGTTGGCGATTTGCCCGCTTGCCAGGGCGATCCCGTGCTGCTCAAACAGGTTTGGATCAACTTGATTGCCAATGCCCTCAAGTTCACGCGCAGGCGGGAGGTGGCGAGAATAGAGATTGG
>DHFK01000050.1:520-4655 GCA_002400365.1 Anaerolineales bacterium UBA4826
AAACTCTTTGGCGTCTTTCAGCGACTGCATCGCGTGGACGAATACGAAGGCACCGGCGTTGGCTTGGCGATTGTCCAGCGCATCATTCACCGCCACGGCGGGCGCGTGTGGGCGGAAGCGCAACTCGATAACGGCGCGACGTTCTATTTTACGATTTAAGATTGTTACTCAGCCTGTCATTTCGAGGCGCGGTTTTCCCTGGCACTTGCGTTCCCGCCAGGGCAAGTGTGCGCCGACGCGAAGCGTCTCGTGATTGCGGCAACGAGATTTCTCGCTCCGCTCGAAATGACAAGTGGGCTGAGTAGGCACTCAGATTTTCAATCTGCAATCCTAAATCTGCAATCTGAAATCAAGGAGGTTCCCATGACCGAAAAACCAGTAGAGATTCTCTTGGTNNGCGTATGCGGGACGCAACGTCAATAACCACCCCAAAGTGATTCTGCTCGACCTGAAATTGCCCAAAGTGGACGGGCTGGAGGTGCTGCGGCAAATCAAAGCCGATTCGCGCACGCGGACGATCCCGGTGGTGGTGCTCACCTCGTCGCGGGAAGAGCGCGATATTGTCGAGAGTTACGCGCTCGGCGTCAACAGTTACATCACCAAGCCAGTGGACTTTGAGCAGTTCACCCAAGCCGTGCGCACGCTCGGTTTGTACTGGCTGCTGCTCAACCAGCCGCCGGTGCTNNCCACTCCCCTGCGCGTGCTGATCCTCGAAGACAATCCAGCCGACGCCGAACTAATGGTGCTCGAACTGCGGCGCGCCGGCTTTGAGCCAGAGGGGCAGCGCGTCGAGAGCGAGTCGGACTATCGCGCGTGCCTGACTCCCGATCTCGACGTGATCCTGGCGGACTATAGTTTGCCGCAGTTCGACGCGCCGCGCGCGTTGCATCTCCTGCAAGAGTCCACGCTCGACATTCCCCTCATTGTCGTCACGGGCGCGGTCGGCGAAGAAGTGGCGGTCGGGTGCATGAAACAAGGTGCGGCGGACTATTTGCTCAAAGATCGGTTAGCGCGCCTGGGACAAGCGGTGACCCATGCGCTGGAACAGAAGAGACTCCGCGCAGAAAAAGCGCGCGCGGAGCATGCGCTCCGCGACAGCGAACGGCGTTTCCGCGCGCTCATCGAGCACAGCCGCGACGCCATTGCCTTGATCAGCGCGGACGGCTCAATCCTGTACGAGAGTCCGGCCGCCAGCCGAATCGTGGGCTATGCGGTTCAAGAACTCGTCGGCAAGAAGATGTTTGGATGGATTCATCCCGACGATCTTCAAAATGCAATGAGCCTCTTTGCGCAACTCCTCCAGGAACCAGGTGCCAGCGTCAATGTCGAGTTTCGCTATCGCCACAAAGACGGCTCCTGGCGCTGGNNATGGATGGTTTGAAGACGGTCAATGACAGCCTAGGACACGGCGTCGGCGACGAATTGCTACGGCACGCCGCGCAATTCCTCCGCGCCGCGTTCCGCGCCGAAGATGTGGTGGCGCGCATCGGCGGTGACGAGTTCGTGGCGTTGCTGCCCCAGGTAGATGCCGCCACGCTAGACGCGCTCTTGGAACGGCTGCGAAAGAGTGTGGCGGCTTACAACGCCGCTCGCGACGGACCGGCTCTAGGTCTCTCCNNGAGCGCATGTATCGGGACAAGGAGGCACGGACATGATGGTCTACAAAACTCTGAAGGTCGCAGCCATACTTGTACTCGCTTACACTCTCTTGGCAGGGCTTGTCGTCATCGCCGTCGTTTTCCGCGTGATGGCAATAGATTTCCCATGCTTTGCCTACTACGACGAACAGAACCGTTGCGTGTCGGCAAGCCCCTATCTTTGGGGTGAAGCAAGCAGAGCCTCTCAAATAGAGGTTCTGCTAACCGCTGGCGGCGTCGGGATCGGCGGCGGCGGTTGCCATCGCCAAGAATCCCAAACCGATTTGCTGGAACTGAACACAACCGGAATCACATTGAAACTCAAAGCGGTGGATGACGCACTGCAAGTCAACGGCGCTGTTGTAGGGAAAGGCGAGACGTTTCAAGCCAGAAGGATCTTTTACCTGCTGAATCCCTGGCTCGCTTCCGAGGTGAGTTTCAAGAACCTGGGGCGGGTGACTTTATGCGATGCGAGAGATGCCCCTCCCCAAGTCGTCGCTGTCGGGAATTCCAGCGTCCATTTCTCGTGGCAGACCGGGCTACTCCTGTTGTGCGCTGGCAGCGGCGCGTTTGTCTTGGCGCATCGCAAGTCGAGTCCGGGTTCACGAAAATAACCAAACAGACCTCCCGTCTTCAGGAGGAGCACAAATGTCTGTTTCCCTTCGCGTTCTACTTCTCGAAGACCACCCAGCCGACGCCGAACTAGTGGTGCTCGAACTGCGGCGCGCGGGATTCGATCCTGACTGGCAGCGCGTCGAGACCGAGGCGGATTACCTCGCGCACCTCTCCCCGGCGCTTGACCTGATTCTGGCAGACTATTCGCTACCCCAGTTCGATGGACTGCGCGCTTTGCAATTGCTGCAGGAGCGCGGGCTGGATATTCCGTTCATTCTTGTGTCAGGCACCATTGGCGAAGACCTAGCGGTCGAGGCGATGAAGCAACGCGCCACCGATTATTTGCTCAAAGACCGCTTGGCACGTTTGGGGTCAGCCGTGACTCGTGCCCTGGAACAGAAGAAACTCGGTAAGGAAAAGCGCCAAGCCGATCAAGCCCTGCACGACAGCGAGAGTCGCTTTCGCGCGCTCATTGAAAACAGTTCCGACGCGATTGTGCTACTGGATGCCAACGGCGTAATTCTGTACAGGACTCCCTCGGTCAACTTGATTCTGGGCTATGGCGTCGCAGAAAGAATCGGGCGGAATGTCTTTGAACTGATGCATCCCGAAGACACGCTACGGGTGCAACAGATTCTTGCCGAATTGCTGCACAAGCCGCGCGGCAATGCCTCCGGGCAATTTCGGTACCGCCACAAGAATGGGACGTGGCGCTGGATCGAAGCCGTGGGTACCAATTTGCTGGCTGAGCCAAGCGTGCAAGCCATCGTGGTCAACTACCGCGATGTCACCGAACGCAAGCGCGCGGAGATGGCGCTACGCGTGAGCGAGGAACGCTTCCGAACCTCAATGGAGAACATGCCGGACGCCTTTGGCATTTACTCTGCCATCCGCGATGAAACCGGACGGATCATAGACTTTGGCGTGGAGTACGTGAACCAGGCGGCTTGCGCGGCAAACCTGATGTCTAAGGAAGAACAGGTTGGCAGACGCCTTCTCGAAATGCTGCCGGCTCACCGAGAGTCAGGCCTGTTCGACGAGTACTGCCAGGTTGTGGAAACGGGCCAATCCCTGCTCAAGGAAGCGCTGATCTATGAAGACGTCTTTGGCGGCGGGCAGCGCGTGCGCAAAGCCGTTGATATTCGAGCGGCAAAGTTGGGCAATGGTTTTATCGCTACCTGGCGGGATGTGACCGAGCGCGAGCAAGCGGCGGAACATCTGCGCCTGCAAAGCGCCGTATTGGATGCGGCGGCAAACACCATCATCATTACCAATCGGGATGGCGAAATTCTGTGGGTCAACCCTGCTTTTGCCGCTTTGACCGGCTATTCCGCTCAAGAGGTCGTCGGACAGAATCCGCGCCTGCTCAAGTCGGGGCAGCAGGATGCCGCGTTCTATCGCAATCTGTGGGATAAAATCTTGTCCGGGCAAGTCTGGCACGGCGAGATCATCAACCGCCGCAAGGACGGCGGGCTATACACGGAGGAGATGACCATCACTCCGCTCAGAGATGCACGCGGGGAAATCAGTCATTTCATTGCCATCAAGCAGGACGTTACCGAACGCAAGCGCGCGGAGGAGGAATTACGCAAAGCGGACCAGCGTGCGATTCGGGAGTACGAGCGCTTGCTCGAACGACTCAATCAATTGGCGCAAACCGTCGGGACAGCCCCCAATCTCGTTTCAGTATATCGCAGTCTCCGCGGATTCGCGGAGGCGTCTGTGCCCTGCAATGGTTTGTTTGTCTCTCTCTACGACCCGCAGCGCCAGCAGCGCATTTGTGTCTACTCTGGTGGAAATGGTGAAGAGGACGACGTTTCGACGCTGCCACCGCTGCCAATGAACGACAGCCCCCAGAGTCGGGCGATTGCTACGGCTCAAGT
>DHFK01000022.1 GCA_002400365.1 Anaerolineales bacterium UBA4826
GAAAACCCGGCGACGAGTTCGCCGTGCGCGTGCATCAGTTCCGCAAAGCGCACGTACCACGCGTTCAACGCCTTGGCGTCCGCTACCGAATTGACGACGGGTTCGTTGATCCCTGCCCAGAGCAAGCCGCGTCCGCGCAGTTTGTTGAACGTATCCGCGAGTTCGGCGAAGAAATCGTCGGCGGAACCGTGATAGTCCAGGTTGGTGTACTGGCGATAGACGATGATCACGCGCGGGCACGTCTGGCGGATCGCGTCGATGTTCATCTCGGACGATTGGTTGAACACCTTGACGACGCTCGGCTGCATCTTCGCCAGAATGTCGAACGTCTTGTTGGGATAGCCGCTCAAGTGAATCGAAATTTTCGATGGCATGGTGAGTCTCCTCGGTAGTAGAACGCACGGGGACACTTGCGCTAGCGCATACGCAAGTGCTAGCGTAAGTGTCGCCGGGCGTTCAGCGTTCTGCCGCGTCTCTGCTCTTGGGCATACCGGCGCGGTAGAGTTTCCGCAATGACAAACAGGGCTGCTTTGGAAAAGCCCTACCCCTACGTAGGGAGGGTGGCTTGCTCCCGCCCTTCCCGGGCTTGAGCAAATTCCTTCTTGACCTTTTCCATCAACTTTGGGTCGCACAACAAATCAATCGTCGTCATCGCCATGGCTTTGGCGGAATTTATCAAGCCCGCGTGTCCCGCCGGCGAAATCGCCGCCTCGCGAAATTCCACCGTGTGGCTCGGCGTGCCATCGCGGACGATCGCGATGTACGGATGAACCGAGGGAATGGCGTGGCTGACGTTGCCCATGTCGGTCGAAGCCATGCCATCCAGCGGGCGGAACGTATGCACCTCGACGCCGAGCGCGCGCCAGTTGTCGGCGAACGTCCGCGCCATGATCTTGTTGGGAATCATCTCGGCATAGCCGGGCTTGATCGTATGGTTGAGTTGCGCGCCGGTCGCCAAGCCGGCGGCTTCGGCGCAATGGATCACGCGTTGGAGCACTTGCTCCGCCGCCTCCTTCGCGCTCGCGCGCACGCTGAACACTGCCGCCGCGTAATCGGGAATGACATTCGCCGCCGTCCCGCCGTCGGTGATGATGCCGTGCACCCGCACGTCGGAGCGCAAATGCAGTCGCAGCGCGTTGACGTTGTTGAAGGTCAGGATCACCGCTTCGAGCGCATTGATGCCGCCTTCCGGCGAGACCGCCGCGTGCGCCGCTTTGCCGACGAACTCGACCTTGAGCCGCGTCGAGGCAAGCGAATGTCCGTCCACCATGGTCCAACACGATGGATGGACGATCATCGTCGCGTCCACGCCGTCGAATACGCCGTGCTCGAGCAAGATGATTTTCCCGCCGCCGCCTTCTTCCGCTGGCGTGCCGATGACGACGAGGCAACCCGGCAGTTCGCCGATCACCGCGCGCACGCCGAGGGCTGCGCCAAGCGATGCGGTCGCGATAAGATTGTGACCGCACGCGTGACCGATGTCCGGCAGCGCGTCGTACTCCGCGAGGATGGCGATCGTCGCGCCCGCGGCGTTGCCCTGAACTTGCGCGCGGAACGCGGTCTCCAGCCCGCCCACGCCGCGCTCGACGCAAAAGCCGTGCGCCGCCAGCGCGTCGCACAACCGCGCGGACGATTTGAATTCCTGAAACGCGACTTCGGGATTGGCGTGAATCGTCGCGCTGAGTTGGATGAGCTCGTCGCGCAGCGAATCAATCCTGGCGATCGCGCGCTGCTTCAAGTCGGCAAGATCGGTCATGCGTCTATCGCCTTTACGCCGCGCCGGGATCTTGCGTGCGCGTTCTTGTCCATGAAATCGGTGAGGAACTCGACGGCTTTGCCCAGCGCGGCGTCAATCAGTTCCTTGCCCAATTCTGCGCTCGCCAGCGTCGCGTCGCCGAGCGCGCCGTTGTCGGTGATTTCGTCAAACGTGAACGGCACGACGATGCCGCTGTTGTTGCCCTTGCCCAGCAACTTGTACGGGTAACCCTTGGTCGCGCCGCGCGTGATGCGCTCGCGCTTGACGACGTGCGGCGCGAGGTACAGCGCCTGCGACGTTTCCCCTTCGCACGCGTGCCCGGTCACCTCCGATTTGACGCGCGCCTTTTTCACCTCGCTTGCCAGCATCGTAAAACTCGACCACGCGACGCGTACCCCCAGTTCGTGGCGCAGCCGCACCGCCGTGACGTCGAGCGACGGCTTGTTCCCGCCGTGACCGTTCACCAAGAGGAATTGCTGGATGCCGTGCTCGCGCAGACTCCACACGACGTCGTAGACGATGGATTGAAAAGTGTCGGGGCGCAAAGTAATCGTGCCGGGAAAAGCCATGTGATGGTACGATACGCCGAACGCGATCGGCGGCGCGAGGACGACGCGCGGGTAGAGGCGTTCGGCAAGCAATTTGCCAAAGGCGTACGCGCGCGCCGAATCCACTTCGAACGTCATGTGCGGACCGTGCTGCTCGAACGAGCCGGTCGGGATGATCGCCAGTTCCGCGCGCGCGAGCGCGTCTTTGGCGTCTTGCCAGGTCATTTCGGCAAGGATGAAAGCCGGGGGCATNNGTGCCAAGCCACGCGGCGAACGAAATAGCGTGGGGCCCAGCGCGCGCCGCCGCGTGGTCCGCGCGGAGATATTTCGCCCTTCGCCGGCGCGTGAAACCCCAACCGGGCGCCCTGAAGCACGCGCGCGTAGCGCGGTCCGTAATCGAAGAGGGCTTGGAGCGCCGCCTGCTCGTCGCGCCCGCTGCGGCACCAACCGTGCCAGTCTGTCGCGCCGGCGAAGGCGCGTTTCTTTCCAATCTCAAGGTACATTGTTTATTCCTCAAGCCTTCAAATCTTTGTGCGCCTCAATTAGATACTTCCGGGCTCGGAAGGTTAAATCTTCGCCGCTTTCGAGTCGGCGTTGAAGCGCGAGCAAGTGCGTTGAATGTGTTTCTACCGAGAATCCAGGGACAAACCAAGGAACGGCTTTCAAGTAGTAAACAATCGCACCCACATCTGTAAACGATAACTGACCGGACCATTCTTGTGTATGGGTGATGGCCAACCCCGCCGCCTTCAATTGGAGGACATACTTTTCCATGGTTGAATCAGGCCACTGGGGTTTAGCGCCAAAGGCCGCGATCAAGTCATCCGCCCACAAGCCATGGACTTGCTGAGTAAGAAATGTGCCACCCGGTGCGAGAATCCGAGCCACGTCCTTGGCATTGAAGCCGGAATGACGATTCAAGACGAGATCAAACTCATCATTTGCAAAAGGCATTCGGTCAAAATCGGTGAGTGGAACACTTAGAACATGAACGCTCAAGGGGGAAAGACGCTCCACCGCTAACTTGAAGTTGGGCAGATAATCTTCTGTTGCTACAACTTTCTTGGGCCAGTATTTTTGAAGTTTCAATAATCGCTCGCCGCCGCCTGTGCCCAAGTCAACAACTGATGAAGCCGAGCGCATCAGTTCCGCAGCCCGTGACGTATAGGACCAAGGAGCCTGTTCTTCGATCATTCGGCCATCCAGATAGGAAAAATCCCATCCAAGGAAGGGTTGTTGCTCCTCATGTTTCCAGATTTCAATGAGTTCATTCGTATTCATCGGTTGATTACCTTCAGCACGCGCCCAACGGCCTGCGGTTCAGCCGCCGCCGACTCTGGCAAGACTCGCTGCAATAACCAGAACGATTGATGGCAAGATTCGCCAAGCGTGCCCACGCCGAAGGCGGTCGGCGGCAACCGCTTGTTCGGCGGCTTGAGTCAAAGTCGCCTGATTACGGCAATGTAGGCTCAAGCTTCGCGGCAAGGTCGCGCGCCCAAGCGCGGATCGCGGTCCAGTCCCTAATGTCGCTTGCTGGCTCCTTGCCTGCCATCTTGCTAAGGAGCAAGCCCAGCTGCGCAGGATCGTACTTGCCGCCAAACATCTCGAGCGCGATAGGCTTGAACCAAGGGTGCTTTGCAAGCGCCTTGTCGAGTTGAGCGCGCGAGGCTTCCCATTCCTTCTTGTCGTGAGGGTCGTGAACTGGACCGAGTACGAACACTACCACAGGCCGTTCCATTAGCTCTCGACGATGGCGAGAAAGAAAGCCATGCGCATCCTTGTGCCAATGGAACATGAAGAGCGGTGCGCCTAGCACGATCCCGCTGTACTTTGCGAGGGTACCAACTTTACGCAAGGGCTGAACATCTACTTCAAGCGCACATTCTCGCAACGTTGCCGCGACTGTCTCGGCAACTTCTTGTGTTGAGCCGTAGCGTGTTGCGTACCCCACAAGAACCAAAGATGACAAGGTTGTCTCCTTTCAGCGCGTCATCCACGCTAACGCTTTCGACTACGATTGTTGGAGAGACATTTTCCTTTCAGGGCGCCCCAACTGGTAGAGCCGTCGTCCGACCAGGACATACCATATCACCAGGAACAGGGCATTGGGCAGGATCACGAGCAGCGCAACAATTGCGGATGATGTTAGAGCCTGTCTGAGATAATCGGCTAATGACAGCCCATGTGCCAGAATTCCCACAAAAGCAGTTGTCCTACTGAAGGAATTGCTCTGGAGCATGACCGAAGCAACCATCAGCCCCGCGGCAGATACCAGTAAGAGTCCCATGTTGAAACCGCCAACAGCGCGTTGGTTCGTATTGGATACCAACGCCAGTCCTGCCGCAAGGAGGGTTGATCTTTCTGCGTCCGTCGTCGCAGTCGCGTACTGGTTGCTGAGAGAAAGCATGGAGAAAGGATTATTTGTTGCGAGGAAGACCCCGATCCCCAGAAGAGCAAAGGTTAGAGCGATTACCATCAGGCTTGGATTGATTTTTCTTAGCACCCAGTAGAGGGCGAGAAACATCATCATGAACATCAAGTACATCGAAACTTCCAACCCCCACAAGTCCAAAAGTCCAACGCTGCTATTGCTTTGGAACAGCATGAACCAGTCACTTATCTTGCGAGGTTGTGGGTAGATGGCGAGAACTACAACGTCGCCCAAGATTAACACTGCTGCGATCAAAGCCGCTACGCCGCCAATTTTGTAGAGGTTCTGATAGGCCGAGTCGGCGCTTTCGGCATTAGCAACTTGATTCATCATTTTCAGCCATCCTCATCCTTTTGTCCAATGAATGGGCAATGTGGCTGCCCAACTATTGATTATACGGAATTTCTCTGCATAACATCCCGTGCAGGGGCATTAGACCCAAAGGAACAAGAATCGCCGTTTGCTGCGCACACACTATGCCGCTTACGCCTTGCCACAAAACCGCGTCACGACATCGTACAGCACGCGCGTGCCGAATTCCAGATTCGCCGCGCTGACGCGTTCGTTGTGGCTGTGCGCCAGCCCCGTCATCCGCGGACCTTCATAGCGCATCGGCACAAAGCCGTACACTTTGACGCCCAACTTGGTCACGCTCTTGGCGTCCGTTCCGCCGGTAATTATGCCCGGCACGAGCCGCGCGCCCTGGGCTTGCTCCGCCACGACCTGACGAATCGTGTCGAACAGCGGCGAGTCGGGATCGGACTCGAGCGCGGGATAGACGGGTCCGAACTCGATCTCAACGGTGTTATCGAGCACCGCGCGCAGTTCTTGTTCGATGGATTCGAGCGTCACGCCGGGCAGAATCCGACAGTCCACCTGACACTCCGCCTCGGCGGGAATGACGTTGACCTTGTTGCCTGCCCTGAGAATGGTCGGCGTCGCCGTGTTGTGCAGCGCCGCCGACAGACGCCGTTTCATCGGCGGTGGGAGCGGCAGCGCCGCCAGAGATTCCGCGTGCGTCGCCGGCTCGAGCAGCCCCAGAAGACGCGCGCGATTCGCGCCATCCACGCCGCGCGCCAGCGCTTCGATGTGCGCCCGCGCCGAGCGCGTCACGTGCAGCGGCAGCGGCGTTTCAATCAACTTGACCAGCGCTTTTGACAGCGGCAAGATCGCGTTCTTGGTGTGCGGCTGCGAACCGTGCCCCGGTTCGCCGCGCCCGCGCAGGGTAAAGCGCGCGGAACCCTTCTCTGCCGTCGAGCAAATGTAGAACACCTGGCTGTCAATGACGATGCTCGTCGCGCCGCCTTCGTTGATCGCGTACTCGGCGCGGATGAGATCAGGATGATTCGACACCATCCACCCGGCGCCCATGCGCCCGCCGACCTCTTCGTCCGCGTTCGCCATCAAGATCACGTCGCGTTTGAGCGGAACCTGGTTGCGGTGGATGAGCAAAAACGTCATCAACTCGACCGCGACCATGTTCTTCATGTCGGTCGCGCCGCGGCCCCAGACGACGCCATCCACCAGGTCGCCGGTGAATGGCGGTCGCTCCCACTTGTCCGCTTCCGCCGGGACGACGTCCACGTGTCCCATGAGCAAGAGCGGCGGCAGCGAGCCATCGCCTTTCAAACGCGCGACGAGATTGCCGCGCCCCGGCGCGGATTCCAGGACGATCGGTTCGATGCCATCGCGCCGCAAGATCGCCGCGATGTGTTCGATACAGGGCGTCTCATTGCCCGGCGGATTGGTCGTGTCGAAGCGGATCAGGTCTTGCAGGATGGTGGTAACTTGTCCACGGATAGAATCCCAATTCATAGCCCATTCCAGAGAGTGACGCGTGGCGCGGTGCGCCCCGTTACTCCACATGCTGCGGATCCAGCGCGTCGCGCAGACCGTCGCCGACATAATTGATCGCGACGACGGCGGCGAAGATGAACAAGCCGGGAAAGATCGCGACCCACGGCGCGAGCGTCATTTGCGACTGCGCGTTCTTGAGCATATTGCCCCAGGTCGGCATCGGCGGCTGAATCCCAAAGCCCAGAAAACTCAGCGTAGATTCGGTCATGATCGCGTTGCCGACGCGCAGCGTGGCTGCGACGATGATGGGGCTGGCGGCGTTCGGCAGGATGTGCCGCCACATAATGCGATGATTCTGCGCGCCCGCCACGCGCGCCGCCTCCACAAACTCTTTGGCTTTGAGCGACAAGAACTGTCCGCGCACCAGGCGCGCCGCGCCCATCCAGGAGAGCGCGCCGATGATGACGATGATCGGCAGAGGTCCGCCGCTGATCTCCGGCACGTTCAGCGTGCGCAGCAGTTGAGCCGCCAGCAGCAGGATAAAGAGATGCGGCAGCGCCAGCATAAAGTCGTTGAACCGCATCAGCCCATTGTCAAGCCAGCCGCCGTAAAAACCGGCGAGCGCGCCGACCAGCGTGCCGATCGAGATCGAAATGACCATCGCCGCGACGCCGATCACGAGCGACACGCGTCCGCCAACCCAGATACGCATCAGCAGGTCGCGCCCCAGTTCGTCGGTGCCAAAGAGATGCGCGAGGGAAGGCGGCTGGCGGCGCAATTCGACCGGCGCGTTGTACGGATCGTACCCGACAACGAGCGGCGCCAAGACGCAGCCGATGACGATGATCGCAAGGATGAGCAGACTGAGCATCGCCGGCTTGTGTTTGGTAAAGCGCCGCCACATCAGCGCGAGCATGGATTCTTGGCGACCGGCGCGGGCTTGCCAAGTAGCCTTGGATACGAAAGCAAGTGAAAGCATAGGCGTGTTGCGTATTGCGTGCTGCGTGTTACATAGCAACGGAACACGCAGCACGCAATACGTTTAGTCGAATCGAATCCGCGGATCCAGAAACGCGTAGACGATATCCGTAATCAATCCGAACAGCACGATCAGCGTCGCGCTCAGCATCAGCACGCCCATCAGCACGGCGTAATCCGCCCGCTCGATGGAGGTGAAAAAGAGGCGGCCCATCCCGGGCCAGGAAAAGATCGTTTCGGTCAGCAGCGCGCCGTTGAACAAGCCGGGGATCTCCAGCCCGATGACTGTGACGAGCGGCAGGATCGCGTTCTTGAATCCGTGGCGCATGATCACCGCGCGCTCTTTCAAGCCCTTGGCGTGCGCGGTGCGAATGTAATCCTGGTGCAGAACGTCGAGCATCCCCGCGCGCATATAGCGAACGTGATTGCTCAGATTGTGGAGAATCAGCACGCTCGCCGGCAGGAGCAAGTGCGCGACGCGATCCTCCAGCGTCAAGTCTTCGCCGATCGTGTACATGCCGCCGCCGGGCAAGAGCGGACCTCCCGTCAACGGATTCTTGAGCGTGACGTTGAAGAGGATGATCAGGACCAAGCCAAACCAAAAGACCGGGATCGAATAACCCATGAACGCGAGCGTGGTCATGGCGTGATCGAACCACGAGTACTGGCGCACGGCGGAAACCAAGCCCACCGGAATCGAAAGCAGCAGCGCGCCGAGGAACGCGATCCCCGAGAGGTACAGCGTGTTGGGCAAGCGTTCGCCGATCTCGGTGAGCGCGGGGCGACGCGTGACGAGCGACGTGCCCAAATCGCCGCGCAGCACCGCGCCGAGCCAGTTGAGGTACTGCTGCCATTTGGGCACGTTCAGCCCCAGTTCCTCCTGCAAGCGCATCAGGTCTTCGGGGCTGATGTTGGGATTGTTTTCGTACGCGGCAAGCGGACCGCCGGGGATCGCCTGCATCAGCGCGAACACGGCGATGCTGATCAGCAACAGCAGCGGGATGGCTTGCAGGAGACGGCGGAAGATGTAGCGCGTCATCTTTCAAAAGGATGAAGGCAGAAGGATGAAGGATGAAGAAAACTCCTTCTGCCTTCATCCTTCATCCTTTACTTGAGCCACCAATCCTGCGCGTTCCAGCCCATGCTGTTGTTGCCGTTCGCGATCCAACCCTGCAAGCGCTCGCGGTAGGCGTACGCGTTCCCGGCTTGGTAGAGATAAATCGCCGGGTAGGCGTCGTTGACGATTTGCGCGACTTGGCAATACAGCGCCTTGCGCTTGGCGGGATCCGGCTCGGTCTGGGCTTGCGTCAGCAGCGCATCCACTTTGGGATCGGAAAAGCGCGAGACATTCTGACCACCCTTGTTCTTTTCCGATGGGAGGGATGCGGTCGCAAAGGTATTGATCAAGCCGCCGAGCGGTTCCAGCGAGTCTACGCTGGTGCTGTACTGGACGAGGTCAAAGTTGCCGTGCCGACGCGGCGAGTTGGCGTCCCAGGTTCCGATGACGACGGACGACGGCGCGTTTTCGACGTACGCTTCAACACCCACCGCTTTGAAATCTTGGATGATGAGCGTCTGGGCATCCTCGCGCAGTTTGTTGCCGGACGTCGTGGAATACTTGAGACGCAGGCGCGTGCCGTCGGGCGCGTACTTGGCGCCCTTTGAGACGCGGATGCCATCGGCGCCGACAACCCAGCCCGCTTCGTCGAGCAGTTTCTTGGCTTGGGCGGCATCATACGGAACTGGCTTGACGTCGGCGCAGGCAAAGTAGCCATTGTTCAATTCACCCGGCAACGGCGCGACTTTGCCGAATAGCAACTGGTCAATAATGCGTTGCTTGTTGACCGCGCGCGCGAGCGCCTGGCGCACCTTGACGTCGCCTAGAATCGTGTGCGGCTTGGTTGGGTCGGCGGGGTCTTTGTTCTCTGCCATGTTCATAAAGATTCGTTCGCCGCCATCGCGCGGCGGCGCGCTGTACTTGACTCCCGCCATCTTGTCCAATTGCGGCGTGGTATCTATCGTGACGCTCCACAGCACGTCTACTTCGCCGCTGGCGAGCAATTGCAAGCCGACATCTACGTTTGGCACGATGCGAACGACGATCTGATCGAGATAGGGCTTGTCCTTGTCGCGATAGTTCTCGTTGCGGACGAGCGTGATGTGATCATCGGCGACCCATTCCTGTACCTTGAAGGGACCGGTGCCCATCGGCTTGCGATTGTACGCCCAGTTCTTCATGTCCTTGGGGTCGCCGGCGCTCTTGGGCAGAATGGTGCCAAACCGGGTCAGATACCCCGCGTAGAATTTCTTGTACTTGACGATCACCGTCGTCGGATTGGGACACTCGACCGACTCCATATCCGAATAGCCGGTCGTAGAGGCGACGCCAATGCCCGGCGTCATAATCGCTTGCCACGTGAATTTGACATCGTCACAAGTGAACGGCGTGCCATCCGACCAGAGGACGCCTTCCTTGAGTTTGTACGTGATCGTCTTGCCATCCGCGCTCACGCCGCCATTTTGCGTCGTCGGCACTTCTTTGGCAAGGTTGGGCGCGCGCGAACCATCGGGCTGGTCGCGCAACATTCCATCCAGGATGTAGATCAATGCCTCGTTCATCACGGTTTGCGTGCCAAGCAGAGGGTTGAGCGTGGTGGGCGATTGCCAGATCGCCAGGGTGATTTTGCCGCCGCGTTTGGGACCCGCCGCCGCGGTGGGCGCCGCTGTGCTGGTGGGGATCGGCGCGCGCGTGGGTGACGGCGCGCTCGTGGGGGCGGCAGGCGGGGGTGCCTTGGTCGGCTCGGGCGCAGCGCAAGCCGCGAGGACGAACAACAGAGCGAGCAGAGAGAAGGGAACAACCAGTTTACGCGCGTGCATGGGTTCCTCCTTGAATAGATGCGCATCATCGTGCTCTGGTTTGCCAATCAGCCAGTTTTGTTTTGGATGGCATCACCTCCAACTTCATCTGCGCATCGTTCAACCGATTCGCGAGGAGATTCTAACACAAATGGGGACGATTCGTCAAAGACGAATTTCCGGTCNNTTTGTGTCATTGCAAGCCCATTCGCTTGGCTCAGTGCAAACTCCGCGGGGCAATCTCCAGATCGCGAACTGACGATTCGCTCGAACTCGTCCGGGCTGGTGCAGTGCGCCAGCGGCAAACGCATCGCGTCTCCGCCCGGTAATCTCTGAATGTACCGAACCGCGTGCTTGCGGAACAGGATCATGCCCAGACGCTCGCCGTAGAACGCGCCGTTGAGCGCGACGTGTCGCCGCATCAACGCGAGCCTGTCCTCGGGCGTCACGCCTTGGCGATCCTTGCGCGAAAAGATCCACGGGTTGCCGATCGCCGCGCGACCGATCATCACGCCGTCGCAGCCGGTCTGCGCTTGGATGCGCGCGATGTCCGCAACTGTCTTGACGTCGCCGTTGCCGATGACCGGGATGCGCACGGCTTGCTTGACCTCTGCGATCGCGTCCCAGTCCGCGCTGCCGGTATAGCCCTGCTGTTTGGTGCGCGCGTGCACCGCGATCAGACTCGCGCCGTTATCCTCCAGGACGCGCGCGACCTCCCGGTGGTTGCGAGTCTGCTCGTCCCAGCCCAGCCGAATCTTGCCGGTGACCGGCACGCGCAGCGCGCGTGTCAGCCGCGCAAACACGCGCCCGATCTTCGCCGGGTCGCGCAGCATCCCAGAGCCCGCGCCGCGCTCGGCGACCTTGCGCACGTAGCAGCCCATGTTCAGGTCAATGATCGTCGGGCCCCAATCCTGCAAGCGCAGCGCCGTCTCGACCAGGCGATCTTCGTCGTGTCCGTAAATCTGAAACGTGATTGGGTATTCGGCGGGATCGAATTTCAATTTGCGCCGGATGATTTCGTTTGGCTCGCGCGCGTAGAGACTGTCCACGTTGACAAACTCGGTGTACGACATCGCCGAGCCGAGTTCGCGGCAGAGCAAACGGAACGGCAAGTCGGAATAGCCGTCCATCGGCGAGAGGATGAGGTCGCCGTAGATCGGAATTTCGCGGACGTAGAAGGTCGGTTGCGCCAGACCTGCCAGGTCTAGGTCTCGTTTCGTCATCATCGTTTCCACAGTTGCGCCGATTATACCACGCGCGCGGCGAATTGCATAAAAAGCCCGGGGGCTGGAACAGTAGGCGATACAGAAAAGACCCTATCTCAGGATGGGGTCTTTTGCGTATTCCAAGATATTGCCCGCAACGGATGGAAAGTGTATTGCCAAGAGTAGTATATGGAAGATAGAGCGACCTCACCTCCTACCCCTGCCCCTCTCCCTCTCCTGACGAACTTTCAGGAAAGGGGGGAGGGGTGGCGAAGCCGAGGAGGGGGGTGAGGCAGGAGGCGCGAAATGTTATACGACGTCTTGCTAGTCGCAACGGTGTTCGTAACCCGAATCGTTCTGCCCGTTTTGGTGACGGTGTGCTTGGGCAGTCTGATCGAGCGCGCGTTGAATCACGACGCGTACTCCGCAGCGTAACGCCCGCCGGTGTTGGGAACGCTCGCTGGGAGCGTTCCCTACGCCGACCGATTGCTCGGCGGGAGGTGCGAAATGTTTCCGCAAGATTTTATAGATACCTTTGTCATCTTCTTCATGTTCTTCCTGCGCATTGGCGTGCCCATCATCCTCACGCTTGCCTTCGGCTACTGGCTGGAGAAGAAACTCGCGCCACAGGAGGAAATACGGAAGCGAGGGAACGAGTTGACCATTCGCCCCACGGCGCGCGCTGGCAAGATCATCAAGATCCATTGCTGGGACATCAAACGCTGCGATTTTGCGAGGCGGGCGCAGTGCGCGGCGTTCCAACATCCCGAACTGCCGTGCTGGCTCGCGCTGCAGGCAGAAGGCGACAGGGTGCGCGAGGAATGTTTCACCTGCGCGTTCTACAAACCGGAGACGATGGCAGCGTAGGATAGATTTCCGAATCTTTGGTAGGGTACAGGAGGCGACGAATGAGTATCTCACGACGTGATTTCTTGAAACTGTGCGGCGCAAGCGCGGTCATGCTTGGCGTGGGCGCCAAGTTTGCTCCGCCCGCGCTTGCACCCAGGTCAGCCAAGGTCCCGATCTCTCCGAAAGCCGGGGCGGGCGTCTTGATTGACACGACCCGGTGTATCGGCTGCAAGTCTTGTCAGAACGCCTGCAAGGTAGCCAACAACTTGCCGACGGACGATCGCCCGGTCGCGTTATCGGCGACGACGCTGACGATCGTGGATTTTCGCAACATCTCGACCAAGCCCAATCAGCCGGAGATCAAGCCGGTCAAACGGCAGTGTATGCACTGCGCGGAGCCAGCGTGCGTGTCCGTTTGTCCGCTTGGCGCGTTGTACAAGAAAGAGAACGGCTGCGTCGGCTACGACGAGAACGTCTGTATGGGGTGCCGCTATTGCATGTGGGCGTGTCCGTTCGGCGTGCCAAAATACAACTGGCAGTCGCCCAACCCCAAGATCAACAAGTGCGCGCAAAACTGCATGGCGGACGGCAAGCGCGACAAACCCGCATGCGTCCAGGCATGTCCGCAGCAAGCGCTCGTCTATGGCAATCGGAATGAACTGCTGACGATGGCGAAAGAGCGCATCGCCCAGAATCCCTCCAAGTACGTGAACCACGTCTATGGCGAAAAAGAAGTCGGCGGAACGTCCATGCTCTACCTGAGCGGCACGCCGTTCGAGCAACTCGGCTTTCGCACCGATTTGCCCGACGAGCCGCTGCCCAGTCTCACCTGGAACGCCCAGGAAAAAGTTCCCGGCGTATTCGTCGGCATGTTGGCGTTACTCAGCGGCATCGCGTGGTGGACGCGCCGCGGGAATTCGCGGCGGGAGCGTTTCTGGCACAATGGTACGCAAGTGAAATAAGAGAGGAGGCTCATCCATGTCACCGACACTGCAATTCTTGCTGGTCGCTTTTGTGGGGCTCGTGATTCTGGTCGCGCCCTTCGTCCTGATCTTCGGCGTGCTGTATCCGCTCAAGCGGCGGCTGGAACCGGCGGAAACGGTCAAGCCCAGGGTCAAATTGCCGTTCAACGTCCATCCGCTTGCGGTCGCCGCGATCGCCATCGTCATCGTGGCAGCCATCGGCATCGTCGCCTACACGATGATCACCAACCAGTTCGTGGATTTGCTGCTCCTTTTCCGCGACGTGGTCACGCTGGCGTACTTGTTCCTGCTCCGCATCGTCGCGCCATTCGTGCTGCTGTATCTCGGCGGTACCTGGCTCGAGCGGAAACTGAATCCCGCGGGCGCGTCCGAACGCCGACCGCTGAGCGAGCGCCTGCCGATTTTGCAGCGCGTCAAATTGCCGACCTTTACGTCGCGCGGGCTGTTGGCGATTCTCTTTATCGCGATTCTGTGGACGGCGGCCATCGGCATCACGATCTCGCGGTTCTTCTTCGGCTTGTCGTACGTTACGAACCTTTCCGACGAATATCCGTGGGGTCTTTGGATCGGGTTCGACGTCGTGAGCGGCGTCGCGCTGGCGGCAGGCGGTTTCGTCCTCGCGGGCACGGTGCACGTGTTCAACCTCAAGCGCTATCACCCCATCGTTCGTCCCGCGATTCTGACCGCGCTGCTCGGCTACTTGCTCGTCATCGTCGGCTTGCTGTTCGACCTGGGACGCTGGTACAACATCTGGCACATCTTTTTCATGTGGAACATTCACTCGCCGATGCTCGAGGTCGGCTGGTGCGTGATCTTGTACACCACTGTCCTGATCCTCGAGTTCAGCCCAATGGTCTTGGAGCGTTTCAAGTTGCAGTGGCCCCTCAAGATCATTCGCGCGATCACGCTCCCGCTCGTCATCCTGGGGATGTGCCTTTCGACGCTGCACCAGTCCTCGCTCGGCTCGCTCTTTCTGATCGGGCCGGAGAAGATCAATCCGCTGTGGTACACGCCGTGGCTGCCGGCGCTCTTTTTCGTCAGCGCGGTGTGCGTCGGTCTGGGCATGACGATTCTCGAATCGAATTTCTCCTCGCGCGCGCTGGGACGCGAATTGGAAAGCGATCTGCTCGCGGGCTTGGGTCGCGCCGCCAGTTTCGTGATTGCGTTTTACCTCGTGTTCAAGTTCGCCGATCTGATCGCGCGCGAGGCGCTCCAGTACGCGTTCCTGCCCGGTTTCCACGCCACGATCTTCTGGATCGAGATCCTCGTCGGTTTCGGCCTGCCGATGGTCTTGATGGC
>DHFK01000125.1 GCA_002400365.1 Anaerolineales bacterium UBA4826
TACTGGTGATGTACCACTGCTCCGGAAAGTAGGAAATTCCTAGACGCGTCGGCGCGTTTGGGACGACGCGCTTGTTCACGAACGCATAGCCGGTGTGGTAGACCAGGAAGACGTACGGCGCATCGTTCGAGACGATGCGCTGGATTTGCTGAAAGATATTCTTGCGCGAGTTCGCGTCGCACGGCGGGTGATTGGATTGCTCGTAAAGCGTCTCCACCTGGCGATTGATGTATGCGCCCGGGTTGAACGCCGGGATGTTTGCCTCGCTCCACACTTGGTACGAAAAGTACGGATCGAGCGTCGTGCGCCAGCCAAGCACGAACAGGTCGTAATCGAACGGGTCTTTCTTGATATAGTCCAGGTACGCCTCGAACTCCATTCCGACGACGTCGGAATCAATCCCCAGTTTCTTGAATTCCGCTTGCGCGGTCGTCGCGACCTGCTCGCGGCGTTTGTTGGTCGAGTTGAAAAGAATCTTCAACTTGGGCACCGGCTTGCCCGCCTTGTCGAGCAGTTTTCCTTGCGCATCGAGTTTGTAACCCGCTTTTTGCAGCGTCGCCTTCGCCGTATCAATGTTATAGTCATAGCGCGGGACATCGGGGTTGTACACCCAACTCGTCGGCGCGTACGCCGAATACATCGGCTTGGCGAGACCGCGGTAGATTTGATCCGCGATCGTCTGGCGCGGCATCGCGTACGACAACGCGCGGCGCGCTTCCACATCGCTCAAGAATTGCCGCCGCAGGTCAAAGCCGATGAAATCCCACTCGGGCATCTCGGGATCCCATTCGTACAGGTTGAGCAGGTCCGATTTCTTCGCCTCGGCGTAATCGGGGATACCCACCGGCGCCGCGTCCACTTCCCCTGACTTGAGCATCTGGAACTGCGCGGTCGGATTGCCGACAATCCGCACCGTCTCAGAATCGAAGTTGGGCGCGCCGCGATAATACAAATCGTTGCGGACGAACGTCGCGTGATCGCCGGGCTTCCACTCTTTCAATTTGTAAGGACCCGAGACGACCGTCGGATTCATGATCTCCGGGTTCCGGGCGGGATCGCTCCAACTATAGTTGCTCCAAATGTGCTTGGGCAGCGGCGTCACGGCATCGGCGATGGTCAAGCCGGTGCAGAGCGCCGTCTTGAGTTCAACCGTGAGCGTATAGTCGTCTTTGGCTTGATACGCGACGATGTCTTTGAACGTATCGAGATAGGGATACCGATTATCCGGCTTGCTCGCCTGGAGGAAGGTCCATGCAAAGTCGTTCGCCGTCAGCGGCGCGCCGTCGCTCCATTTCAGATCGTGACGCAGTTTGAACGTGTAGATTCTGCCGTCGTCGGAGAGGGTCCACGCTTCCGCCATGCCGGGAATCGGCTGCGCGGTTTGGGGATCGCGCAGCCACAAGCCGGTCGCGTAAACTTTGTTCTGAAACGCGCGCGCGGTTGCGTCGGTGGTTTGGTAGACATGAAAACTCTTCGCGTCTGCCGCGACGACTTGTTTGAAATCGCCTCCCTTGCGAACGGGCGTCGCGGTTGGCGCAAGCGTTGGCGGCGCGGCAGTCGGCTTGAGCGCGGCGGTTGCGGTTGCCGGCGCGCGCGTCGGCGTGGTTGTGGGCGCGTCGGTTGGCGCGGGCGTCGGCGTTTCTGGCGCGCGGCACGCGGCGAGTGTCGTACTCAGCAGGAAAACGAGAACTAGTCTTCGCATTGATCCCCAATCCAAAATCAAGCAGGGGAGCAAGGGGCGGGGAGCCGGGGTGATCCTGTTCTCAAGGTTCACCTCTGCTCCTTGCTCCTCTGCTCCCCTGCGCTCCTTTTGTCTATTGCCGCAGCCGCGGATCCATCGCGTCGCGCAAGCCATCGGCGAGCAAAAAGACTGACAGCACGGTGAGCGAGATCGCGATGCCGGGAAAGACGATCAGCCACGGGTCTTTGGTGGTGTAGGAAAGCGAGTTGCTCAGCATGTTGCCCCAGGTCGCGGTGGGCGGCTGCACGCCAAAGCCGAGGAAGGACAAACTCGATTCGGTCAGGATCGCGCTCGCGACGTCAAAGCCGACGATGACCAGGACGATAGAGAAGACGTTCGGCAAAATGTGCTGGAACATGATCCGCGCGTTGGACGCGCCGACGGTGCGCGCGGCAAGCACATAGTCGCGCTGTTTGATCGAGAGCACCAAGCCGCGCACCTGGCGACTTGCGCCGGTCCAGCCCAGGAACGAGAGAATCAGCGCCAACTCAACCCAACCGAGTCTCACCATCGAGCCGATGATGATGAGCAGCGGCAGAAAAGGAATCGCGTTGAAGATGTTGATGATCGCCTGGAGCAAGTCGTCGAACCAACCGCCGTAGTAGCCCGCGGCCAAGCCTAGCACGACGCCAATCGTGAGACTGACCGCCGCAAACAAAAAGCCGATGCTGAGCGAAATCTGCCCCGCCCAGACGATGCGGGTGAAATAGTCTCTGCCGTACTCGTCGGTCCCAAACCAGTGGGTGGCGCTCGGCAGCGCATAGTTCACCCGCAGGTCAATGCGGTTAGGATCGTAATGGGTGATGTGCTCTGAAACCCACGGCGCGGCAATTGCCAGCAGGCAGAGGAAGAGAAAGATCAAGCCGCCCATCACCGCCAGGCGGTCGTGCCGGAACCGGTACCAGGCATCGCCCCAAAAAGAACGCGCCGGACCTTTGAGCGCCAACGCATCCAATGTGGATTTCGTTCCAGGGCTTGCCGCGACCTGGGTCGCAACAGTTGCCATCCCTCACCTCACTCGTATCGGATGCGCGGGTCCACCCAGCCGTAGGCAATGTCCGACATCAGGCGACCCAAGACCGCGAGAATTGTGAAAATGAACAGGACGCCGATGCTGATCGGATAGTCCTTTTTGATGGTCGCGTCGTACAGCAAACGTCCCATCCCGGGCCAGGAAAAGATATTCTCATAGATCACCGCGCCGCTGACCAGACCGACGAAAATCCCCGCCGAGAGCGTGACGACTGGAATCAACGCGTTGCGCAGCACGTGGCGAAAGACCACGACGCGCTCGGATAACCCTTTAGCGTGCGCCGTCCGCACGAAATCCTGGCCCAAGACCTCGAGCGTTTCCGAGCGCATATAGCGGCCGAAGGTCACCCACCCGCCGGTGCCGAGCATCAGCGCCGGCAAAAACAAATGCCAGAGAAAGTCGAGCGGGTCAAAGCCCTCTTTCCCGATCGTCGAAATACCTCCGAGCGGCAGGAGCAGCACGCCTGTCGCCAATTTGGTATTGGCAAGCAAGACGATGATGATCAAGCCCAGCCACCAATGCGGCACCGCGTTCAGGATCGAAGTGAAGAAACGAATCACGTGATCTATCTTGCCGCCGCGATGGAGCCCGGCGTAAATGCCCAGGGGAATGCCGATCAGGTAGGAAATCAGCGTCGCCGCCAAGCCCAGTTCGATCGTCGCTGGCAAACGTTCGCTGACGGCTTCCATCACCGGACGATGGGTGAAATACGAGCGCCCGAAATCGCCGCGCAGGATATTGCCCATCCAACTGATGTATTGGATCGGCAGCGGCTGATCCAAGCCGTACTCATGCTCCAACCGCTTGACGTCTTCGGGACTGATATTCGGATCCAGCAAATAGGCGCGGAGGGGACCGCCGGGCGCGGCGTTGATCAGTCCAAACTGGAGAACGGAAATAATAAAGAGAACCGGGATCGTCTGCAAGAGCCGGCGCGCCAAGTATCGCGTCATGACCGAGTATTCCTCGTGGAGAGACCCGAAGGGTTTCTGAAGGCAACCCTTCGGGTCTATCGTTCCTTGTGTCATTGCGAGCAAAGCGAAGCAATCTCCAAGTAACCCGGGGATTGCTTCGGCGCATCCTGAGCGGAATGAGCGAAGCGAGTGGAGTCAAAGGATGCGCCTCGCAATGACGGTGAATGCTTGCGCTACTTTTTGTACAGCGGATTGATGGACAGTTGTTCGGCGTTGTACGTCGCGCCCAAGCCGGTCATCGGCAGCAGGTTGATGCGCTTGTTGTAAACGTACAGATTCTCACGCGTGAAGAGGAAGAGGTAGGGTTGATCTTCGGTGATGATCTGTTGGATCTTGACGTAGATCGCCTTGCGGTCGGCTTGCTTGCAGCCGGGCACGGTCGCGGCTTGATCGAACAGTTTGTCCACTTCGGGATTCGCGTATTGCGAATCGTTCTGTCCACCGGTCGTGCTCCAGATGTTCTTGGAGGTCGCCGGCTCGGAGCCGCCGGTCCAACCCAGGACGTACATTTCGACATCGTGGGTCTTTTGGATGCGCTCGAGGTAGGCATTCCATTCTTCCGCAATAACTTCGACTTGAAGGCCAATGTCCTTGAGGTACTGCTGGGTGACGATGGAGATTTGCTCGCGGCGTTTGTTGCCGGCATTGTAAAAGATGCGGAACTTCATCGGCTTGCCGTCTTTGGTGAGCCGCACGCCGTCGGCGCCTAGTTTGTAGCCCGCGTCGTCCAGCATCTTCTTCGCCTTGGCGGGATCGAAGTTGAGTTGCGTCAAATCCTTCGGGTCCGCCGCCGCCCAAGAGGAGGAGGGGAAGATCGAGTACAGCGGTTTGGCATGACCCAGCGTGATCTTGTCAATCATCTCTTGCTTGTTGACCGCGATCGAGATGGCTTGGCGAACGATCTTGTCGTCGAACGGCGCCTTTTTGGTGTTGAAGCCGATGTAATCCCACGGCGCGCCCACGGCGGAATAGTAGTTGACCGGTTGCGCGAACGGCAACTTGGTAATCTCCTCCCAATCGGTCGCGTCGGGGCTGGCGTAATCTACTTCCTGCGCCTTGAACATCTGGGTCTGAACGGTGTTATCCTTCAAGATGCGAACCGTCCAGCCGTCGAGCAAAGGCATCCCGCGCACGAAATTATCGTACGCCGGACCAGCCGTAAAGTGATCGTCCTTTTGCCATTCCTTGAACTTGAAATAGCCGCTCGTGATGGTGGGCTTGTTGTTCACATCGTTCTGGTTGATGTCCAGGTTCTCAAAGACGTGCTTGGGGAGGATGCCGTTCAGCAGACCGCTCTGGTTCTTCGCGGGGCAGTATCCCGGCGTGGCTAACGTGTAAACGACGGTATAGTCGTCCGGCGCGGTGAGTTCTTTGAAGGCGTTCTTGTAGTTTTGGCGATACGGGAACTTGACCTTCTCATCCATCATCTTCTGCCAGGAAAAGATGACGTCCTTGCTGGTGATGGGCGTCCCGTCACTCCACTTTAATCCCTTGCGGAGTTTCCAGGTCATCGTCGTGCCATCCGCCGAGAATTCGGGCTGGTTTTCGTACAAAACGCCGACGACGTCAATCGTCTTGGGATCCAGTCGCGTCAACGGCGCGTAAACCAGCGCCTGGTAACTCGAGGACGCGCTGTCGTTGGTGAGCAGCGGTTGCAGCGAGACCGCGTCGGCAAAGGAAGCGTCAATGAACGTGCCGCCGCGCTGGGGCCCGGTGGTCGCGGTGGGAGCCGGGGGCTTGGTTGGCTCTGGCGGCTTGGTCGCTTCAGGCGCTTTGGTCGCGGCGGGCGGTTGCGTGGGTGGAACGGGCGTCGGCGCCGGCGCCGCGCACGCGGCGAGCAGGGCAAGCGCAGCGAGCAGTGCCAGCGCGAAAATGATCTTTTTCATCTTCTTCTCCTCCTGAGATTTATGCACTGGGTCAGATCAGAAAATCGGATCGGGCCTCCACCGGCGCAATTCATGATTTCAGATTTGTGAGTGATGAGGTTGCGACATGCGTGAGACCGATGCGCTCGGCGTCAATCTGAAATCCAAAGTGATCAGAAATTGGGGAGCGGAAATGGGGGAACAGCGCGCGCAGACACGCGGCAGGCACAATAGAGATCCGCGGGGTGGAGCGTCCTTGCTTGTGATGACCACCTCCTTCTGGACTTGGTTAGCGGGATTATACAGATATTGACGATGACTGTCAATTGACCGGGGACGAGCACGCAAGGGGAAAGGAACCAATTCGCCGGCGCGGCTTTGTTCAGTCAACCGGGCAAAGGTGTAACTGCCTGCAATCCGTTTCGTCCCTAATTCGTTGGCGTGCGCCAGGACAGTCCCCGGGCAAACTGGTACAGCGCGTACAGTTCCCACGCAAACGGAACGTAACCACCGTACCCGAGGAACGGCATTTCGAAGATCTGCCCAAAGTTGACGAACGGCACGGTATAGTACCATTTGGGCAGCGCGTTAATGTTCCACATCTCCCAAAAGAATCCGCACACCACACCCGCCAGCGCCAGCGTGACGACGTTCCGCCAGTCCCCGCGCGACGCCTGCTCGATCAGCGACGCGCGCCGGCGCAAAGCGTTCAGCGCGTCCACGAACAAAAAGAGCCAAATCCAGGTGAAGGGGAAAAAGTAGCGCGGCAGAAACAAAACGCCCGCGAACAGAAAGACGGCGACGTACAGCGTGATCCACAGATGGCGCGGGGTCATCGAGAAACCAGTTCTTTGGGAAAAACCTGGTTGCTCAACGAATCCAAACGTCGCAATCAACTCGCGCGTCTCAAAGACCGCCGGCATCACCGTCGAAAAATCGAGCGTGCCGACGACGAGCATTTCCCAGAACGCGGGATCGCGCGCGCCGAGGTAATGCCAATTGAGCAAAAAATAGTTGTGGAATTCGAAAATCCACCACACCGGCGTGCTGAGGAGAAAGAGCGCGCCCCAGCCGCGCGGGTCGCGCGTGAGCCACGAATCGCCGCGCCGCCGCGCGACCAGCGCGTCCACTGTGAGAATGTAGCCCAGCCAGAGAGGGAAAAACGCGTACTCGCCCCAGAACTCTAGGCGCGTCCACGAGGCGAACCAAAAGAACGCGATGAGCGCGAGCCCGAGGAAAAGCGACGGCAGCACGGCTGCCTTCCTATCCTTTTCAGACAAGGGCTAACTCTGGAGGATTCGTTTCGCGTAACCCACTTTGCCCAAGCGCCGCAGCTCGACGAACGTTTGCAGCAACCGCAGCAAGGACTGCCCGGTATCCGCGGGTTGCATTTGAACGGGCACGGCTCCGCGCACCACCCCGTTGATCAATTCTACTTTGCGCCCGTAGTAGCGTGGATCGCCAGCGTCAATGGCTTGGTGAAACACCTCGCGCCGCGTTTGCTCCTCTTCCGTCAGCGCGTCAATTTGACGTTGGACGAAGGGCAGCAGCGGGGAGCGCGCCAGTTCTTTGACTGCATCTTCCACCTGAGTCAACATCGTCGAAAACCTCTCTGAAGCATCTGCCAACTATTATAACCGATTGAAAGACATTCCGCAATTTCTGCTTGCGCATGGGTAGCCGAATCACGCGTTGTGTGGTAAAATTCGATACGCAACACGCAATACATCTCACGAGGACTTATGCTATCACCTACCATCCGCGACCTCCAATCCACCGCTGCCGCCATCCGCGCGAACGTCGGCAAGGTGATTGTTGGCAAAGACGCGGTCGTTGACCTCGCGGTCGTCGCGCTGCTGTGCGAAGGACACATTCTTTTCGAAGACGTGCCCGGCATCGGCAAGACGACGCTGGCAAAAGCGCTGGCGCGTTCGCTCGGCTGTACGTTTCGCCGCATCCAATTCACGCCCGATCTCTTGCCCAGCGACGTGACCGGGCTGTCGGTGTACAACCAAAAGACGCAGGAATTTGAATATCGCGCGGGACCGCTGATGACGCAGATCTTGCTTGCCGACGAAATCAACCGCGCCACGCCGCGCGCGCAATCGGCGCTGCTGGAGGCGATGCAGGAACGCCAGATCACGGTGGACGGCGCGACGAAATTGCTGCCGCGCCCATTTCTCGTCCTCGCCACGCAGAATCCGATCGAACTGGAAGGCACTTTTCCGCTGCCCGAAGCGCAAGTAGATCGCTTTTTCATGAAACTCGAACTCGGCTATCCGAGCGAAGCAGAGGAGAACACGATCCTGTTGCGCTTTGAACGCGCGGATCCGCTGGCGGATTTGCAAGCCATCGTGAGCGCTGAGACGATTCTCGACCTGCAGCGCGCCGTCCGCGCCGTGCGCGTGGAAGCCTCCGTGCGCGATTACCTCATCGCGATCGTCCGCGCCACGCGCGCGCATCAGTCGGTCGAACTGGGCGCGAGTCCGCGCGGCTCGCTCTACCTCTACCACGCCGCGCAAGCGTACGCCGCCCTGCGCGGACGCGATTTCGTTCTCCCCGATGACGTGAAATACCTCACACCCTTCGTCCTGACGCATCGGCTCATTCTCAGCGCGCAGACGCGCCTGCGCGGTCGCGACGCAAAGCAGATTGTCAAGGAAGTGGTGGAGGCGGTTCCAGTACCGGTCGAGCAATCATAAGCCCGCAAGGGAGCAGAGGAGCAGGGGAAAACAGATCAATTCATACTCAAGGAGGAGGAAGCAATGAACCGCAAACCGATTACGAGTCACCGTGAGTTGGATGTTTACAAACTGTCGTTCGATGCAGCGATGAAAGTTTTCCAGACAAGCCAGAAATTCCCGAAGGAAGAGCTTTACTCGTTGACCGATCAGATTCGCCGCTCGTCGCGTTCGGTCTGTGCGAATCTGGCAGAAGCGTGGCGCAAACGCCGCTATGAAGGTGCGTTCATCAGCAAATTGAGCGATGCAGAAGCAGAAGCCGCCGAAACTCAAGTCTGGATCGAATTCGCCGTCAAGTGCGAATACCTTGATGTGAAAACCGCGCGCGAACTTTACCGCGTCTACGATCAAGTTCTGGGCAAGTTGGTTAGCATGATCAACAATCCGTCACCGTGGCTTTTGTCAGCACGCGCGAATGGAAAAGCGCGTGGCTAGAGGGTTTTCTCCCTTGCTCCTTTGCCCCTCTGCTCCCCTGCTGATTTTCGATGTTTAACGAGTCCTGGCTGCGTTTTGCCGCTTTGATGATTTTCCTCGGCGTGGTGGTGCAGTCGCACGCGCTGATCGTACTCGCCGCGCTATTGCTCACGATCATCCCGATCGCGTGGGCGTGGAATCGCGTGTCGCTGTGGCGCGTCAGTTACGAGCGTGGACTGAGCGAGCGCCGCGTCTTTGTCGGCGAGACGGTTGACCTCAGCGTGCGCGTGAGCAACCGCAAAATCCTGCCGCTCGCCTGGGTCAAGATAGACGACCAATTTCCTAGCGCGCTCCCGATTGCCAACAAGACGTTGGCGCCCTCGCACATCCCGCTGACCAGTTATCTGAACCACCGCGCCGCGCTGAGCGGATTCGAGCGCGCGCGTTGGAATTATCGGCTGAATTGTACCCAGCGCGGCTTTTACACCCTCGGTCCCGCGCGAATAAAGTCGGGGGATCTATTCGGCTTGTTCGAACGCGAATGGCTCAGCCCGCGCACCGATCGTTTGATCGTCTATCCGCGCGTGACCGCGCTGGAAGACTGGGGCTTGCCGCCCAAAGACCCGCTCGGCGAGGCAAAGGCGCGCACGCCGATTTTCCAAGACACGGCGCGCCCGCGCGGCATCCGCGACTATCGTCCCGACGACGCGCCGAAACACATCCACTGGCGCGCGACCGCGCGGCGCGGCGCGTTGCAGGTCAAAGTGTACGATCCGACGATCTCGTACCAATGGGTCTTGTTCGTCAACGTCGCGACGTTTCCGCAGGCATGGCAAGGCACCGACCCGGCATTGCTCGAGCGCGTGATCAGTCTCGCCGCCTCCATCGCCTATTTTGGCGCGGAGCGCAAATACGCGATTGGCTTGATCGCAAATGGAACGTGGCCCGAGTCCGATCAACGCTTGAAGATTCTGCCCAGCCGCAACCCCGATCACCTGCGCCACATCCTCGAAGCGCTCGCCGCGATCACGTCCTTCGTCACCACGCCCATCGAAACGCTGCTGCGCCACGAAAGTTCGAACCTGGCGTGGGGCGCAACGCTCGTCATGCTGACCGGCGTCGTCACCGACGAGATGCTGGCGGAGATGGTCCGCTTGCGCCAGGTCGGTCGCCGTCTCGCGCTGATTTCGCTGGACGAGAACTGGACGCCGGACGAGGGCGCGCTGGAAGGGATCGCCGTGCGGCAAGCCAAAAGTGAAAAGTAAAAAGGCAAAAGTAATGAACTCGAAAACGACTTTTCACTTTGGACTTTTGACGCTTAACTTGCGGCGCGAACTCCGCCGCGCGCTCCTCGCGGCGATGGAAACCTGCTGGGTGTACGCGGTCATCGTGCTGCTCACCGCGTCGATGGAGAAACCGCAGCCGCTCACGCCGCTGCCGTTCTTCGCGGCGTACTGGCTCGCGCTGATTGTCGGGCGCGCGCTGCCCGCATCGAGACGACGGTGGGTGATCTTGCAAATCGCTTCCATCGCCATCGCCGTCGTCGCGGTGCTTGTCGTCGCGCGCGCGGAATTGTATCCGTGGCTTGATTGGTACGATTTGACCTGGCTGCCGCGTCTGGTCCCCGCGCTGCTTTCATCTCCCCGCGGTCTCGCCATCGAGCACATCGTCAGTCTGGGCGTGGTTTACGTTTTCGTGCGCGGCTTGGGCTTGGCGCAGCGTCCGCTGACGCTCTGGTTCATCGGCTTGCAATTCCGCATTGGAATCGTCATTTTCTTTTTCTTTCTCCTCGCCGTCGGTTCGCTGCAAACCTTTGACTTGTACCACAACGCCTACGATCCATCGTCCTGGATTTTCGTGTACTTTTTCCTGTCTCTGCTTGCCATCGCGCTCGCGCGCATCGAAGAAACGGAAACCGAAATCCGCTATGGTCCGCGTTGGGCTGTGACGCTGCTTGCGGCGGTCGCGCTGACGCTTTTCATCGGTCTGGGCGTGCTGCAGGTCTTGACGCTGGACACGGCGGGCGCGTTGATGATCCTGCTGACTCCGCTCTGGTGGCTGTTCGCCGCCGCCGTGATGCTCCTGGCGATTCCGGCGGGCATGCTCGCGGAATGGCTGGTGAATCTGTTGCAACCCTTGTTCGCCAACGTCGGCAGGATCTTGGATGATCTGAGCAAGATCGTGCCATACAACCAGCAAGACGCGCAGCAACTCCAAGACTCGGTCGCCGCCTTGACCTTTCTCGAACCGCTTCTGAAAACGCTTTTGGTGCTGATCGTCGCGTTCATCCTCGGTTCGTTGATCGCGCGCGCGTTAAATCGCCGCATGAAAAAGATCGAAGACGAAACCTACGCGCGTGAAGCCATCGGCGCAGACGGGGACGCGGCAAAGCGCGCGCGCGGCGCGGCAAAAGGGCAAGTCCGATCGCGCCCACGCGCGCTCACCGCCGACTCCATCCGCCGTATCTACGCCGCGCTCGTCGCGCGCGCGGCGGCTGCCGGCTTGCCGCGCCGTGCCGCCGAGACGCCGTACGAATTCTTGCCGCGCTTGCAACAGCAATGGCAAGACCAAGCGAGCGATCTGCGCGCGATCACGGAAGCGTACGTGGAGGCGCATTACGCCGAGCGCGATGCCGCGCCGGAGCAAGTGAATTTTGTACGCGCGGCGTGGCGGCGGATTGAGAGGATCGTAAAACGTAAAGCGTGAAACGTAAGGAGGTTTGGGGCGATGGAGTATGCCGAAAAACATTCCACTCCCATAACCTTACGTTTTACGTTTCACTTCCCGGAGCCAGAGCACATGAAATTACTCACCGCTAGCCAGATGCGCGAACTGGAGCAACGCGCCAATCAGACCGGCAACACCTACGCCATGATGATGGAGCGCGCCGGCAAAGCCGTCGCCGACGCGATCATCGAACGCCGGAGCCCGCGCGGGAAACGCGTCCTGGTTCTCGTCGGTCCCGGCAACAACGGCGGCGATGGCTTGGTCTGCGCGCGCTATCTGCACGACGCCGGCGCGCGCGTGTCGTTGTACTTGTGGAAACGCGCGCCGCGCGAGGACGACGAGAACTATCGTCTTTGCGCCGAGCGCACGATGCCGGCGACGCGCGCGGAAGACGACGCAGAATTCGCCGCGCTGAAAAAACTGCTCGCCGATACCGACGTCGTCGTTGACGCGCTCCTCGGCACCGGCGTCACGCGTCCGATCGAAGGGTTGCTCAAGGATTTGCTCGGCATCATCGCGAACCAACTATCCAACTATCCAACCAGCCAACTCGCTCACCTCATTCCTTCGTCACCCGCCACCCGCCACCTGCCACTCGTCACAGCAGTAGACCTTCCCAGCGGACTCAACCCCGACACCGGCACGCTCGATCCGGCTGCGCTGAACGCGGACCTCACCGTGACCTTCGCGTTTCCGAAGATCGGACAACTCGCTTTTCCCGGCGCAAACGCCGTCGGCGAACTCGTCGTCGCGGATATTGGCATCCCCACCGAATGGGCGAGTGCGGAACGCTTCGGCGCGCGTTCCCTACTCGATGTGGCGACTGCGCGCGAGATCGCCGCGCTTTTGCCCGCGCGCCCGCGCGCTTCGCACAAGGGCACGTTTGGCAAAGCGATGCTCTGCGTCGGATCGGCGAACTATGTGGGCGCGGCGTTCCTCGCGGGATCGGCGGCGACGCGCGCGGGCGCGGGCTTGGTCACGCTCGCGCTCGCGCGGACGATCTACCCCATGATCGCCGGCGCGCTGCACGAAACCACATTCGTCGTCCTGCCGGATGACCTGGGCGTTCTTGTTCCCGATGCCGTTCCCGTCTTGCGCGACCGCTTGAGCGATTACGACGCGCTTCTGATCGGCTGCGGTTTCGGTCGCGCTCCCAAGACGATTGAGTTCGTGCAGCGGTTGCTCGGACTGGGAACGAAGGCGAAAACGCAAATTGGATTTGTAACCAAAGCCGAGGAAGCCGGCGGAGCACGGGAGAACTTGCCGCGGCTCGTGATTGACGCGGACGCGCTCCATGCGCTCGCGCAATCGGGCGAGTGGTGGACGCGCCTTGCGCCGAACACCGCGATCCTCACGCCGCATCCCGGCGAGATGGCGACGCTGACCGGCTTGCCGCGCGCCGACCTGCAAGCCGATCGCGTTGCCGTGGCGCGAAAATTCGCCGCGCAATGGCAGCAAGTCGTCGCGCTGAAAGGCGCGTTCACCATCGTCGCGTCTCCAGATGGACGTGTCACGCTCTTGCCCTTTGCGACGCCCGCGCTCGCGACTGCCGGCACAGGCGACGTGCTTGCCGGCGCGATCACCGCGCTGCTCGCGCAACACCTCGCGCCATTCGATGCAGCCGTCGCGGGCGCGTATTTGCACGGCCTTGCCGGGGCAATCGCGGAGCAAGAGGTCGGCGCGGCGGGCGTAGTCGCCGGCGATTTGTTGCTGCGGCTGCCGGCAGCGATTCGGCAATTGAACTAGCAGGTTTTGAAAATGGACTTGCTCAAACAAGCATTCGACAACCAGCCCCTGGTCGCCGTCGGCAAATATCAATTCATCCTCAACCCGCTCACGGAACAGATGCCGGCGACGCGCGCGGAATTGTTGCGCGAGGCAGCGGCGCGCGTTTTGCGCGCGGCGAACCTCGACGGCGTAACCAAGATCGTGGGCGAAGAAGATCGAGGCGCGATCATCGTCGCGGCGGTGAGTCTGCAATCGAACTTGCCGCTGGCGCTCGCGCGGTGGAATCCGTCCGGCGTGCCGGGACAAATCGCGGTGGATTTTTCGATGGAGTACACCCAGGGGACGCTCTATCTCAACGGGGTCGAACGCGGCGACCAGGTGTTGATCGTGGACGATTTGATCAGCACCGGCGGCACGCTCGTCGCGCTCATTCGCGCGATTCGCCAAGCCAGCGCGACGGTTCGCGATATCGTTTGCGTCGCGGAGAAGATCGAATACGGCGGCGCGGCGCGTGTGTTGGCGGACACCGGCATAGCGGTGAAAACGCTGGTACGCGTGTCAGTTGCCGGCGAACGATCAAAAGTGGTGTGACAAGGGACAGGTGACAGGTGACAGTGCCCTTGTCCCGTGTCACTTGTCACATCAGCGCCCGCTTGACTGCGCCCAACGCCGCGTCAATATCCGCGCGCTCGATGCCGTAATGCGTCACTGCGCGCATTCGCCGCGCGCCGGCGGGACCGACCAACACGCCGTCGCGCGCGAGCCGTTCCGCAAGTTGCGCTGCGGTCGGCGCGCTCGATTGCAGATCGAAAAAGATGATGTTGGTCTTGACGCGCGCGGGATTGAGGTCAATGCCGGGGATATCCGCGAGACCTTCGGCGAGCCGTTGCGCGTTGGCGTGATCGTCCGCCAAGCGTTCGATCATCGTCTCGAGCGCGACGATGCCCGCCGCCGCGAGCACGCCGGCTTGCCGCATGCCCCCGCCGACCATCTTGCGCGTGCGCCGCGCCGCGGCGATGAAATCGCGCGGACCGCACAATAGCGACCCGACCGGCGCGCTCAAGCCCTTGGACAGACAAAACGAAAGCGTGTCGCTGAATTGCGCGAACGCGTGCGCCGGCGCGCCGAGCGCGATCGCCGCGTTAAAGATGCGCGCGCCGTCAGTGTGGACCTTGACGCCGCGCGCTTGCGCGAGAGCGTACACCGCTTGCATGTACGTCGGCGCGAGCGGCGAACCGTTGCACGCGTTGTGCGTATTCTCTAGCGCGATGAGCCGCGTGCGGGGCCAATGCACGTTGTCACCGCGAATCGCGGTCTGGATGTCGTCGAGCGCGAGCGTGCCATCGGGCTGATTCGGGAGCGTGCGCGGCTGAATGCCGCCCAGCGCCGCCATGCCGCCAACTTCGTTGACGAAGGTGTGCGCCTTGTCGCCGAGGATCACCTCGTCGCCGCGTCCGCAGTGGGTTAGCAGCGCGACCAGGTTCGCCATCGTCCCACTCGCGACGAAAAGCGCGGCATCCTTCTTCAGCCGCGCCGCCGCCATTTCTTCGAGCCGATTCACCGTCGGGTCTTCGCCAAACACATCGTCGCCGAGTTCTGCGTTCGCCATCGCCGCGCGCATCTGCGGCGTGGGAAGCGTGACGGTGTCAGAGCGGAGGTCAATTTTCTTTGGCATTGAATACTCCAGATAATAAAACGCAAAGCGTAAAGTGTAAAACGGAATGCTTGTGGGCTTGTCTATCAATCTGTTTTGTTCGCTACGACGACGCGGTTGCGCCCTTCGCGCTTGGCTTGGTACAGCGCCTTGTCCGCCGCTTCTGCCAGACTGCTGGCGGAAACATAGTCCGGGAAACTGGCGACGCCGCCGCTAAAGGTCACGCAGAATACCGCGCCTTCGGACGACTGTTGGCGCACCTCCGCAAAGTCTGTGCGAATTTCGTCCATGACGCGCCGCGCGTTGTGCGCTTCTGTGCCCGGCAGAATGATCGCGAATTCCTCACCGCCGTATCGGCCCACGATGTCGGTTTTGCGTAAACGCTGCTGAAATAACTGGGCGAGGCTCTTGAGCACGCGGTCGCCGGTGCCGTGGCCGTACGTGTCGTTGACCATCTTGAAATGGTCAATGTCAATCATCGCGAAGGAAAGACTCCAGTGCTGTCTGCGGGCGCGCGCGATCTCGATGCCCAGTTGATCGGCGGTCGCGGTGTGGTTGAACAAGCCGGTCAAGCCATCGCGCAGCATCAGGGAGCGCAGGACGCGCGAGCGCTGCGCGCGACTGGTCACCGAAGAGACGAGATAGTTCGACTGAATCGGCTCGGTCAGGAAATCGTCCCCGCTTTGACGGAGCGCCGCCAATTGTCGCTCCAGACTGGCGTCCGTCGAGAGATAGACGATCGGGATGCTCACATAGTCTTTTTGTTGTCGAATGACTGCCGCCAGTTCCACGCCGGCGCACTCGGGCATGTGCGCATCCATCACGATCAGGTCGGGCCCGAACTCGATCAGCGGATCCATGACCAAGCGCGGGTTGTTGACGACGCGCGTCATCATGCCGGCTTTTTCCAAGATCAACGCGTGCTGCCTTGCCGACGCGGTATCTTCCTCGACAACTAGAATCCGATACGGTTCCGGCATCGTGCGCGCGGTCAGCGCGTCGAGCGTGTCAATCAATTCGCTCACGCTGATCGGCTTGGTGAAATAGGCGTCCGCGCCGGCGCGGACCGCCTCCAAGCGCGCGGTCAGATCGCCGCGCCCTGAGATGAAAAGCACCGGCGCTTGAATCTGACACACGTGCCGGATTTCCTGGATCGCCTCAACCCCGGCGGGACTCCCCGCCGGGAAAACGATGTCCACGATGACCGCCGACGGCTGAGAGTACGCCGACTGCTTCAGCAGAGCCAGATTGCCGAACGTCTGGACGACGTAGCCGAAATGTCGGATTTGCGCCGCCAAGTCCTGGGCCAGCGTCGCGTCGCGCTCGATCAGAAAAACGAGCCGGCTTTCCCCTTGAGCAAGCGGCGCAGACGATTCGGCTTGCCCGGACCCAGCCCCTGGATCATTTGCCGGACTCGCCATCGCGGTGTGTTCGATCTCTGCATCTGCTGGAACCATTTTATCTCACTCGCTTTCTGCTGCCGCTGTGGGTTCGGCAATTGGTGAAAAGTGATAGTTGTGTCCTGGCTGACTCGCACTATTTCTACCACATTTCAAATTGAAAAGCAAACCGGTAGCGAGCCATCGCGTTATTGCGCGTGGCGGAGAATGGAGTATAATCGAGCGGAAGGAAAAACGCCAAGGCAGGGTACATCGCTGTGCCCATCGGTCGTCGCCGATGGGCTTTCTTCTTTGGCGCGCCTATGTCAGATCACCAACTCATTACACTTCAGGAACTCGTCGCGCTCGCGCTGCCGGGTGAGACCCGCGCGCTGACCGGTCGCGGGTGGATGAATCGTCCGGTTACCTGGGTCGTCGCCGCGTCGTGCGATGAATGCGACGCGCGCCTAGCAGCCGGCGATTTTGTGCTGCTGCTCCCGCCCTATGCGCCCGACCTGGCAACCCAGATGCCGCGGCTCGCGCAGATTGGGCTCGCCGGTATCGCGCTGATGACAGAACCCCCGGCAGATCTCGTGGAGGCAGCCGCGCAAGCCGGGCTGCCGCTCTTTGCGTTGCCCGCATCGTCGAACGTGCGGCAGATCGAACGGATGGCGCTCGCGCTCGCGCTGGATCGCGGCGCGGCGATCGAGCAGCGCGCCGCGCAGCTGTATCAGCAACTCACCATCTTGTCGGCGGAGGATGCCGGCTTGGACGAGATGGCGGCGCTGATCGGTCGAACGACTGGCAAAACCGTGTTGATCCAGGACAAGCGGCTCGGCATCATCGCCACATGGTTCGCGCCGGACGTCGCGGCGCAGCGCGCGGCAATCGAAACCTGGGCGACCGCGCCGGCGAATCTGCCGGAGGTTTTGCGCGATCGCAAACACGCGGCGCAGAGCCATGAGATCATCGCGCAACCTTTGGCGATCGCGAACCTGACGCGCCTGATCGCGCCGATCGTCGCCAAAGGGATGGCGCGTGGCTTTCTTTCGTTGATCGCGACCGCGGACGCGCTGGGCTTGTTCGACCGGCGCGCGGCAGACCGCAGCGCAGCGGCGTGCGCGCTCGAGATGGCAAAAGCGAAAGCGGTGAGTGAGGCGGAAAAACGCGTGCGCGGCAGTTTCGTGGACGCGCTCTTGGCGGGCAATCTCTCGCCGCTCGAAGCCGCGCGGTGGGCCAAGCGCAACAAGTACAATCCCGATGGTCGGCACGCGGCGATCGTCGTAGACTGGGCGAAGAAGGAACATCCGACTTATCGCCGGCTGGAGACGCTGGCGCACGGTGTGGTCAGCGCGTTCCACACCGACGTATTGACCCAGGCGCGCGAAAACGAGATCGTCATTTTTGGGCGGCTCGAATCGAAACAGGGCGTCGAGACCGCGCGCCACATCACCGCAAGTATTCGGCGGCAGGGGAGCGCCGAATTCCCAAACGATCCGTTGGCGATCGGTATTGGTCGCCCGGTGGACGCGCTGATCGGCTTGCGCGATTCTTATCGCGAAGCGCGGCAAGCCCAGTCCATGGCGCGCCGGCTGGCTAACCCCAACCCGTTGTACTTTGGCGAACTGAATGTCTATCGGCTTTTGTTCCTGCTGGAATCCAGTCCCGAACTCTCCTCGTTCTGCCAAGAAATCCTCGGGACGTTGATCGAGTACGACCGCGCGCAAAGAACCGATCTGATCGAAACGCTGAGCGCGTACTTTGCGCACAAAGGCAATCTCAGCGCGACGGCGGAGGCGTTGTTCGTGCACCGCAACACGTTGCTCTATCGCATGGAGCGCATTCGCGAGATTAGCGGACTCGATCTCGACGACCCGGAGACGCGGCTGGGCATTCAACTCGCGCTGCGCGCGCATCGTTTGCTGACGGCGCGGGAGGAGTAGAGAGACGTTGCATCCTGAGCGGAGTCGAAGGAAACGTCTCTACGATGTTTGTGCAACCTACACAAACGCAGCCCGGTTTCTTTCTCACACTTCGTCTATAGACACGAACCAGGCAACCTGTTATACTCGCCCGGTATCAATTGCAGCGACTCAACCCCGCGCACTTCGCCGATGAACCAACGCGGGGCGTTTTTGCGTCTGCGCGGCAACCGTTAGCATCATGTTCACATTCAACATTGCGCTCTCGATTATCGTCGTCCTGATTTCGCTTGTTGGCATCCTTAGCAACAGGCGTATTTGGGTTTGGGCGCAAGTCGGGAGACGCACCCGGCGCTAGTCGAGAGAAACAAATTCTGACCAGTTACAAGCCGCCTGAACCCAGGCGGTTTTCTTTTTGCCCAAGAGGTGAGCCATGTTTCAACCGCCAGCAACCGATGTCACAACCGAAGCCATCCACCGTTCGTTCGAGCCGGCTGATGCGCCGTACCCAGCCGCGGATGCAGAGCCGACGGAATGTGACGCGTGGGTCAACGCATGTATGAATGAAGCGCTCAATGATTGAGATGCGTTCCGATCAGATCAAGCGCGGCTTGACACGCGCGCCGCATCGCAGTCTCCTCAAAGCCGTCGGCGTACGCGACGAAGATTTCGCCAAGCCGTTCGTCGCGATCGTCAATTCGTACGTGGACATCATCCCCGGTCACGCACATTTGCGAAAGTTTGGCGCGCTCGTCAAGCAGGCAGTGCGCGACGCGGGTGGTGTACCGTTCGAGTTCAACACTATTGGCGTGGACGACGGCATCGCGATGGGACACGTGGGAATGAAGTTCTCGCTGCCGTCGCGCGAACTGATCGCTGATTCGGTCGAGACGATGGTCGCCGCGCACTGTTTCGATGGCATGGTGTGCATTCCGAACTGCGACAAAATCGTGCCGGGAATGATCATGGCGGCGCTGCGTCTCGACATCCCGACGATCTTTGTCTCTGGCGGACCGATGCCCGCCGGGCGCACGCCCGCCGGCAAGGTTGTTGATCTCATCAGCGTCTTTGAAGGCGTCGGCGCGTACCAGTCCGGCAAAATTGATGCGGCGCAGTTGAAAGAACTGGAAGATTTCGCGTGCCCGTCGTGCGGCTCGTGCGCCGGACTCTTCACCGCGAACTCGATGAACTGCTTGATGGAAGCGCTCGGGCTTGCGCTGCCCTACAACGGCACCGCGCTCGCGGAAACGGAAGAACGCAATGCGCTCGCGAAAACCGCCGCGTCGCAAATTCTCGCGCTGATCGAAAAAAACCTTACGCCGCGCCAGATCGTCATCGCCGACGCGCTTGACGACGCGTTCGCGCTCGACCTGGCGATGGGTGGGTCAACGAATACCGTCCTGCATACGATTGCGATCGCGCGCGAGGCAGGCGTCGAATACCCGCTCCAACGAATAAACGAACTAGCCGCCAGGATTCCGCACATTTGCAAAGTGTCGCCGGCGGGTCAGTGGCACATGGAAGATGTCCATCGCGCTGGCGGCGTCCCAGCCATTCTCTCTGAAATCTCTCCGCGCGGCTTGCACCTGGATCGTGTCACAGTCACCGGCAAAACGCTGCGCGAAAATCTTGCGCCCGCACGCGTATATGACACGGAAGTGATTCGTCCACTCGACCATCCGCACCGCGCGACCGGCGGACTCGCGATTCTGTTCGGCAATCTCGCGCCCGATGGCGCGGTCGTCAAGACCGGCGGCGTGAGCGCGGCGATGCAAAAATTTCGCGGACCGGCGCACACTTACGAATCGGAAGAAGAAACGATGCGCGGTATTCTCGCGTGCGAAGTCAAAGCGGGCGAAGTCGTCGTGGTGCGTTACGAAGGACCGCGCGGCGGGCCCGGCATGCCAGAGATGCTGTCGCCGACTTCGGCGATCATGGGCATGGGGCTTGGCGACAAGGTCGCGCTCATCACCGACGGTCGCTTTAGCGGCGGAACGCGCGGCGCGTGCATCGGTCACGTTTCGCCGGAAGCCGCCGCCGGCGGACCCATCGCCGCGCTGCGCGATGGCGACATGATTGTGATTGACCTGCTGGCGTACAAACTGGACGTCGAATTGAGCGATGCGGAAATTCGCGCGCGGCTCGCGGCGCAGCCGCCCCAATCGCGCGAGATCAAGAGCAAATGGCTGCGGCGCTACGCGAGCATGGTGACGAGCGCNNGTTCGTGAGAATGTTAAAGTCGTCTTCGGTTATCCCGGCGGCACGATTCTGCCGGCGTACGACGCGATGCTGGACTATCCGATTCATCACGTCTTGACGCGGCACGAGCAAGGCGCGACACACGCCGCCGATGGCTACGCGCGCGCGTCCGGCCAAGTCGGCGTTGCCGTGGCGACGAGCGGTCCCGGCGCAACCAACATGGTCACCGGCATCGCGACGGCAATGCTCGATTCTTCGCCCATCGTTTGCATCACCGGACAGGTCGGCACGTCGGTCATTGGCAGCGACGCGTTCCAGGAAGTGGACATCACCGGCGTTACGCTGCCGATCACCAAACACAACTACTTGGTCACGCGCGTTCAAGACCTCGCGCGCACGCTGCGCGAAGCGTTCCACATCGCGCGGTCGGGTCGTCCTGGTCCCGTTCTAGTTGACATTCCGAAAGACGTGCAGAATAGCAAATGCGATTTCGTTTATCCCAATGACGAAATCCCGTACCCGCGCCGGGGCATCCCGGCGCGCGTACCTGCCGACCAGTTGGAACGCGCGGCAGAGATGATCAATTCAGCCGAACGCCCGGTGATTCTCGCAGGACACGGCATCCTCATCAGCGGCGCGATGCAAGAGTTGCTTGAGTTTGCGGAGAAGACGCAAATCCCGGTCGCGTTGACCTTGCTCGGCTTGGGCGTTTTTCCCGCGCGCCATCCGCTGTGCCTCGGCATGATGGGCATGCACGGCGAGGCGTACGCGAACCGCGCGGTGCAAAGCGCCGACCTCCTGATCGCCGTCGGAATGCGCTTTGACGATCGCGTGACCGGCAATCTAAAAACATACGCGAAGAACGCCAAGAAAATTCACATCGAAATTGATCCGGCAGAAATCGCCAAGAATGTCCACGTTGACCTTCCGATCTTGGGCGACGCGCGCGCCGTGCTCGAGCAACTCACCCCCTTTGTCACGACCGCGCCGCGCGAACCGTGGCACAACCAGATCCGCGCATGGCGCATGGAAACAGAGGCACGCGATGTTCTGCGTCAGGAGGAAACGGAAGGGCTGGTGCCCGCGCACGTCGTTCACGACTTGTGGCAAGCGACCGAGGGCAACGCGCTCGTCGTGAGCGACGTGGGACAGAATCAGATGTGGGAGGCGCAGTACTATCGGCACGACCAGCCGCGCACCCTGGTGACTTCGGGCGGCGTGGGCACGATGGGCTTTGCGCTCCCCGCTGCCATCGGCGCGAAATTCGCGCGCCCGCACGACGAAGTCTGGGTCATCGTCGGGGACGGCGGATTCCAAATGACTCTAGCCGAACTCGCGACCCTGGTGCAGGAACGGCTCAAGATCAACATCGCGATNNCGGCGCTGCGCGTGACCCAGCGCGAAGAGGTGATCCCGGCAGTTCAGTCCGCGCGCGCGCATCCGGGTCCCGTGCTGATTGATTTTCGCGTCGAGCAAGAGCATTGCGTGTACCCGATGGTGCCCGCCGGCGCGGATTTGCACGCGATGATTCGGCGGCCGACAAGTCAAGCAGTCGTCTAGTCAGATAGTCGCCTAGTCCTGTTTCGACTAAACGACTATCCGACTACACGACTATGCGCCTGAAGGAGTATCAATGAAGCACACACTCGTCGCATTAGTCGAAGACAAACCCGGCGTGCTGAACCGCGTCGCGAGTCTCTTTCGCCGCCGCGCGTTCAACATCGAAAGTCTGACCGTCGGACGCACGCACGAACCAGAGGTCTCGCGCATGACGATTTTGGTTGACACGGAGCAGACCGCGCCGCATCTGGTCGAAGCGAATCTGGCAAAACTGATCAACGTGATTGACGTGCAGGACGTGACGCACACGCCGACGGTGATGCGCGACCTCGCGCTCGTCAAAGTGCGCGCGGACGCGAGCGCGCTCGCCGAAATCAATCAACTCGCGGAAATCTTTCGCGCCAAGATCGTGGATGTCGCAAGCGATTCGGTCATCGTCGAGGTCACCGGCGACGAAGACAAGATCAGCGGCTTGATTGACTTGCTGCGCCCGCGCGGCATCGTCGAGATGGTCCGCACCGGTCAAGTCGCGATGGTGCGCGGCGGCAACGAATCGGGAACGAATAAACGAATGGTTGGAAACGGAAATGGGAATGGGAATGGNNAAATGACAAATGGCGAATGACAAATTGCTAAAGCAGTGGAGAAAAAATGGCACAGATCAATTTTGGCGGAGTGGTTGAGAATGTTGTGACGCGCGACGAGTTTTCTCTGGACAAGGCGCGCGAGGTTCTGAAAGACGAAGTCGTCGCCGTCCTGGGCTATGGCGTGCAAGGTCCGGCGCAAGCGCTCAACATGCGCGACAACGGCATCCACGTCATCGTCGGTCAAAAAGCCGGCAGTCCCACCTACAACAAAGCCGTGAAGGACGGCTGGGTGCCCGGCAAAACGCTCTTTTCGCTCGAACAAGCCGCCGAGCGCGGCACGGTGATCCAGTACCTCGTCTCGGATGCGGGGCAGATGCTGACATGGCAGAAGATCAAGCCCTGCCTCAAGCAAGGCGACGCGCTGTACTTTTCGCACGGCTTTGGAATCGTCTATAACGATCAGACCGGCATCGTGCCTCCCGATTTCGTGGACGTGATCCTCGTCGCGCCCAAGGGCTCAGGCACGAGCGTGCGCGCGAATTTCCTGAGCGGCAGCGGCATCAATGCGAGTTACGCTGTTCACCAAGACGCGACCGGACGCGCGACTGCGCGGACGCTCGCGCTCGGCATCGCGGTCGGCGCGGGCTACCTGTTCCCCACCACGTTCGAGCACGAGGTCTATAGTGACCTCACCGGCGAGCGCGGGATTCTGATGGGCGCGCTCGCGGGCGTGATGGAAGCGCAGTACAACGAACTGCGCCAACACGGTCACTCGCCCAGCGAAGCGTTCAACGAGACCGTCGAAGAACTAACGCAAAGTCTGATCCGCCTGGTGGCGCAAAACGGAATGGACTGGATGTACGCCAATTGCAGCACGACGGCGCAGCGCGGCGCGCTCGACTGGCGGCACGCGTTCCGCCAAGCCGTCGAGCCAGTGTACGCGCAACTGTATCAGAGCGTCGTCTCCGGCGAACAGACGCGCGTCGTGCTGGCGGCGAACAGCGCGCCCGATTACAAACAGAAACTGGAAGCGGAATTGCGCGAGATGCGCGAGTCGGAAATGTGGCAGACTGGCGCGGCGGTGCGCGCGCTCAGACCGGAGAATTGGAACAAGTAGTCAAATAGTCGAATGGTCGTATAGTCTTCTAGTCGAAGGATTTGACTGCGTGACTATCTGACTAGGAGACTAGAGGACGAACATGAACAATTACGTCCGCATCTTCGATACGACGCTGCGCGACGGCGAGCAATCGCCCGGCGCGAGTCTGGACGCGGCGGAGAAACTAGAAATCGCGCGGCAACTCGCGCGGCTCGGCGTGGACGTGATCGAAGCCGGCTTTCCCGCGGCATCGCCCGGCGACGCCGAAGCGGTGCGCCGGATCGCTCTCGAAGTCGGTCGCCCGAACGCGAGCAATCCGCGCGCGCCGATCATCGCCGGGCTGGCGCGCGCAAACGCCAAAGACATTGACGCGTGCTGGGACGCGGTGCGCTACGCCGCGCATCCGCGCATTCATACATTTCTCGCAACCTCCGACATTCACCTCGAACACAAACTCAAAATGACGCGCGATGAGGTGGTCGCGCGCGTCGGCGAGATGGTCGCGCGCGCCAAACGCTATTGCGCCGACGTCGAGTTTTCGCCGGAGGACGCGGGGCGCTCCGAGCCGGCATTCCTCTACCGCGTGCTCGCGGTCGCGCTTCAAGCCGGCGCGACGACGCTCAACATCCCGGACACGGTCGGCTATACGATGCCGGAGGAATTCGGCGCGCTGATCGCGGGCATCGTCAGAAACACGCCCGGCGCGGATCGCGTGGTCATTTCGGCGCACTGCCACGACGACCTGGGCCTCGCGACGGCGAACACGCTCGCGGCGATTCGCGCCGGCGCGCGCCAGGTCGAGGTCACGGTCAACGGCATCGGCGAGCGCGCCGGCAACACGTCGCTGGAAGAGGTCGTGATGGCGCTGCGCGCGCGCCGCGCGTTCTACGGACTCGACACCGGCATTGACACGACCCAGATTGCGCGCACGAGCCGCCTGGTTTCTAATTACACGAGCATCCCGGTTCAGCCGAACAAAGCCATCGTCGGCGCGAACGCGTTCGCGCACGAAGCCGGCATTCACCAGGACGGGATGTTGAAGCATCGGCTCACGTACGAAATCATGCGCCCGGAGACCGTCGGCGTCGCGCAATCGAACCTGGTGCTCGGCAAACATTCGGGACGCCACGCGTTTCAAGCGCGTTTGACGGAACTCGGTTATCAGATGAACGACGCCGATTTGAATCAAGCATTCCGGCGTTTCAAAGAACTCGCCGATAAGAAAAAAGTCATCACCGACGCCGATCTCGCCGCGCTGATCGCCGACGAATTTTATCAGCCGCCGGAAATCTTTGCGCTGGAAGACCTCCAGGTGACGTGCGGTCGCCCGGGTATGCCGACGGCGACGGTGCGCTTGCGCGGACCGGACGGGCAAAGCGTCGTGCACGCGGCGGTCGGCACGGGACCGGTGGATGCGACCTATAAGGCGATCGACGCGATCGTGCGCGCGCCGAACACGTTGGTCGAGTACAGCGTCCACGCGGTGACCGCAGGCATCGACGCGTTGGGCGAAGTGACCGTCCGCCTGCAATCGCACGAAGCCGAACCGCGCACCCTGGGCGGGCATGGCGCGGACACGGACATTATCGTGGCGAGCGCGAAAGCGTACCTTGCCGGGCTGAACAAACTGGTCGCCGGCACACGCGACGCGTCCGCCCTGTTTATGCAGCAGACTTTTGTGGAAGAAAGGAGCGCAACCTATGTCGCCGGAAACAAATGAGACGACTCAATTCCCAGAGTATCCAGTCAATCTATTCGACGAGTCGCGCGATCACGCGAACCTGTGGGACATTAGCGCGCTGTGGTCGCCCGACTTGGCGCAGCCGCGCAGCGAGAACAATCTGACGCTTGCCGACGAAGAATGACGCCCCGCACCCTCTTTGACAGAATCTGGAGCCGTCACGTCGTCGTGCAGGAACCGCAAAGTCCGGCGGTGCTGTACGTTGACCTGCACCTGGTTCACGAAGTCACCTCGCCGCAAGCGTTTCAGGATTTGTGTGCGCGCGGCTTGAAGGTCCGCCGCCCCGACAAAACGTTTGCGACGATTGACCACATCGTCCCTACCGACCGGCGCGGCTTTCCGATCGCCGACGCGCAAGCCGCCGAGCAGGTCCGGCAGATTGAGACGAACTGCCGCGCTTGCGGCGTCCAGTTGTTCGGGCTGGACGACCCGCGGCGCGGCATCGTCCACGTCATCGGGCCCGAATTGGGCTTGACGCAGCCGGGCATGACGATCGTCTGCGGCGACAGCCACACCGCGACGCACGGCGCATTCGGCGCGCTCGCGTTCGGCGTCGGCACGAGCCAAGTCGAGCACGTGCTGGCGACGCAATGCCTCTTGCAATACAAGCCAAAGACGATGCAGGTGCGCGTGGATGGAACGCTGCCGCGCGGCGTCACGGCGAAAGACCTTGTCCTCGCGCTCATCGCGCAAATCGGCATCGGCGGCGGCACTGGCAGCGTCATCGAATATGCTGGCGCGGCGATCCGCGCGCTCTCGATGGAAGCGCGCCTGACGATCTGCAACATGACGATCGAAGCCGGCGCGCGCGCCGGCATGATCGCGCCGGACGATACGACGTTCGAGTATCTCGCCGGACGCGAGTTTGCGCCGAAAGGCGCGGCGTGGGACGCGGCACTGGCGCATTGGAAAACGCTGCCGACCGACGACGGCGCGACGTTCGACGAAACCGTGTCACTCGACGCGAGCGCGCTCGAGCCGATGATTACGTTCGGCACGAACCCGGGCATGGGCATGCCGATTGCGGGGCGCATCCCTGACCCTGCCACGATTTCGGATGCGAGCCAGAAGCACGCGCTGACGAAAGCATTGGCGTACATGAATTTGCAGCCGGGGCAGGCACTGCTCGGTCATCCGATTGATGTCGCGTTCATTGGCAGTTGCACGAACGGACGACTGTCCGATCTGCGCGCCGCTGCGGCGGTGCTGAAGAGTCGTCACGTTTCACCGCGGACGCGTGTCCTCGTCGTGCCCGGATCGCAGCAAGTCAAACGCCAAGCCGAGCAAGAAGGTTTGCACGAGATTTTCCGCGCGGCGGGCGCGGAATGGCGCGAGCCGGGTTGCAGTCTCTGTATAGCAATGAATGGGGATTCTTTAGAGCCGGGACAATACTGCATCTCAACAAGCAATCGAAACTTTGAGGGACGGCAGGGCAAAGGCGGACGAACGTTCCTCGGCTCGCCGCTGACAGCCGCCGCGTCGGCGCTGGCAGGCGCTGTTGCGGACGCGCGAGAATTTTCGATTGCCGATTTTTGATTCTCGATTCGCGAGCAAGCAATCGAAAATCGCAAATCAAAAATCGAAAATGGACTGACAAAAATGAACCCACTGAAAACCCTTACCGCGCGCGTCGTCGCGTTGCCGAACGAAAACGTTGACACGGACCAGATCACGCCGGCGCGGTTTCTCAAAGTCACCGACAAAGCCGGGATGGATAATTACCTTTTTGCCGATTGGCGGTACGACGCGGCGGGCAACGCGCGCCCGGATTTTGTTTTGAACCAGCCGCGCGCGCAGGGCGCGCAGATTCTGCTCGCGGGCGACAACTTTGGCTGCGGCAGTTCGCGCGAGCACGCCGTCTGGGCGCTGACCGCGTTTGGTTTTCGCGCGGTCATCAGCACGTCGTTCGCCGACATTTTTCGCAACAACGCGCTCAAGAACGGGTTACTTACCATCGTCGTGGACAAGGCGTCGCACCGCGACCTGTTCGATCTCGTCGCGGAGATTCCAGACGCGCAACTGACGATTGACGTCGCCGCGCAAACGCTGACCCTGCCGGACGGACGCGCGGTCAATTTCCCGCTCGATCCATTCGCGCGCACCTGTTTCCTCGAAGGCGTGGATGAGTTGGGCTATCTTCTCGCGCGGCGGGACGCGATCTCACAGTACGAACGGAACACGCAACACGGAACACGGGAGGCGTGATGCGTGTTGCGTGTTNNTGCCGCGCCGGAGGTGGCAAACCGGACGACGACGCGAACCTCCGCGCACTGCTCGACGCCGAGACGCCGGTCGTGACGGTGGTTGGCAAGTCGTGGACGCTGCACGTGACCGACGTTTTGCAAACGACCCTCGAAGAGAATCTCCGCATCATCCGCGAATCGCTGGCGTACCTAAAAGCGCGCGGGCGCGAGGTAATTTACGACGCGGAACATTTCTTCGACGGCTATCGCGCGGATGCCGGGTACGCGCTCGCCACACTGCGCGCGGCGTGGCAAGGCGGCGCGGATTCGATCACGCTCTGCGATACGAACGGCGGCAGTCTGCCGTGGCAGATCGAAGAGATTGTTCGAGCCGCGCGCGCCCAGTTTCCTGACAAATCGTTCGGCATTCACACACACGACGACGGCGGGTGCGGCGTCGCCAATGCGCTCGCGGCTGTGCGCGCCGGGTGCAATCTCGTGCAGGGAACGGTCAACGGCTATGGCGAACGGTGCGGCAACGCGAATCTTTGCGCGCTCATTCCGAATCTCGAACTCAAGTTGGGTTTCAAATGCGTGCCCGACGGATGTCTGTCGCGCTTGACCGGGCTGTCGCACGCGGTCGCCGAAATCGCGAACCTCGCGCCGGACGATCATACGGCGTACGTGGGGCGCAGCGCGTTCGCGCACAAGGGCGGCATTCACGTCGCGGCGATGCGCCGCAATGGAAACAGTTATCAGCACGTTGACCCGGCGCGCGTGGGGAACCTATCGCGTGTCGTGGTGTCAGAATTGGCCGGGCGCGGCAACGTGCTGAGCAAAGCGGAAGAATTCGGCGTCGCGGTGGACGACGCGCGCGGCGCGGTCACGGCGGTGCTCCAGCGGATCAAGGCATTAGAGGCGCAGGGCTTTCACTTTGAAAGCGCGGAAGCGTCTATCGAATTGATGCTGCGGCGCGCGCGCCTGGATTATCGCCCGCGATTCGAGATGATTGACTTTATCGTGATCGTCGAACAACGGCAGGGGCGCGGCTTGCTGGCGGAGGCAAACGTAAAACTGCGCGTCGGCGATGAGATCGTTCACGTCGCGGCGGAGGGCAATGGACCCGTCAACGCGCTCGACACCGCGCTGCGGAAGGCGCTCGCGCCATTCTATCCCGCGCTCAACACGTTTCATCTGGCGGATTATAAAGTCCGCATCCTGGACGGCGACGCGGGCACCGCGGCGACGACGCGCGTGCTGATCGAAACGGCGAATCACACGCAGCGCTGGAGCACGGTCGGCGCGTCGCCGAACATCATCGAAGCGAGTTGGCTCGCGCTGTGCGATGCTGTCGAGTACGGCTTGGCAGTCGCGTACGCGGGCTAAACTTTATCGAAATGAGCCGTCCGCTGCCTCACGCCTCGGCTAACCGCCTGGCGAGACGCGAGTTGCGCTGCGCGACCTTGTCGTTCCGCACCGCGATCCCAATGGCTTTATGCGTTCCGACCAAGACCACCAATTCCTTCGCGCGCGTGACGGCGGTGTAAAGCAGATTGCGTTGCAGCATCATATAGTGCTGGGTGAGCAGCGGCATGACGACTGCGCGATACTCGCTCCCCTGCGACTTGTGCACGCTCAGCGCAAAGGCGTGCGTCAGTTCGTCCAGTTCGCTGAACTCGTACTCGACGCGCGCGCCGTCAAAGGCGACGACCACGCGCTGCTCCTCCGCGTCAATCTCCACCACGCGCCCCAGATCCCCGTTGAACACCTGCTTGTTATAGTTGTTGCGCGTTTGCAGCACCTTGTCGCCCACGCGCAAGACGCGGCTGCCGTGCCGCCATTCCTTCTTGCGTTCCTCCGCCGGATTGAGCGCGTCTTGCAGCGCGCGGTTCAACTCGCCCACGCCGACCGCGCCGCGATGCATCGGGCAAAGCGCCTGGATATCCTCGATGGCGTCCAAACCGAACTTGCGCGGAATCCGCGCTTGGACGAGTTCGACGACGCGCCGCGCGCTTTGCGCCGGGTCGCTTTCGGCGAAAAGGAAAAAGTCCTTTGCCGTCTTGGAGAAAAGCGGCATCTGACCNNAGGTCAATCATCGAGAGTTCGTCCACGATGATGAGGTCAGCGTCGAGCGGATTATCGCGGTCGCGCAGAAACTTGTTCCCCTCGAAGGGCTTGAACTCGAGCAGGCGATGCAGCGTCTGCGCCGGCTCGCCCGTCGCTTCGCTCAGGCGTTTCGCCGCGCGACCGGTGGGCGCAGCCAGTTTGAACGTGTGGCGCTTGGCTTTCAGGAGTTGGATCAGGGCGCGGACGGTAGTCGTTTTGCCGGTGCCGGGTCCGCCGGTAAGGATCGAAACCTTTTCGGTCAGCGCGGTCTGGATCGCCGCCTGCTGCTGCGCGGTCAGCGCGATTTTGTTTTTCGACGCCAGCCACGCGAACGCCGCGTTCCACTCCACCGCGCGAAACTCCGCCAGCCGACTCTGCGCGTGCGCTTTGATTTGGCGCAGCCGATTCGCCACCCCGATTTCGGCGTAGTAAAACGGCGTGAGATAGACTGCCTCGTCTTCGACAAACAACTCTTCCGCTGCGACCAACATCGTGATCGCCTGCTCGACCAGGTTGGCGGGCGCGCCGAGCGTTTCGGCAGACTGGCGCAGCAGGTCCGCGCGCAGCGCAAAAACGTGCCCCTCGTCGCTGAACTGACTCTGGACGTAGCGCACGCCGGCTTCGATGCGCGCGGGATCGTCGGCTTTGATTCCGAGCGCACGCGCGATTTTATCGGCGGTGAGAAAGCCGATGCCGTAAATGTCACGCGCGAGGCGGTACGGTTCGCGTTGAACGACGTGCAGCGCGCCATCGCCATACGCCTTGTAGATCTTCACCGCCAGCGCGGTGCTGACGCCGTGGCTTTGCAGGAACAGCATGACCTCTTTGATCTGCTTTTGCTCCGCCCAGCCGCGCTGAATGATCTCGACCCGTTTTGCGCCGACGCCATCCACCTCGCGCAAGCGTTCGATCGCCTTTTCGATCACGTCGAACGTTTCCATGCCAAAGTGATTGACGATGCGCTCGGCTGTGATCGGACCGATGCCTTTGATCAAGCCGGAGCCGAGGTATTTTTTCAAACCGACGATGGTCGCCGGCAGTTGAAGCGTGAAATGCTTGATTTCGAATTGACGACCGTGCTGGGGATGATTGAGCCAAACGCCTTGTAGCGCGAGCGATTCGCCGACGCTCGCGCCCATCAAATTGCCGACGACGGTGACCGGGAGCGTCTTGCCTTCGGGGACAAAGCGCGCGACGGTATAGCCGTTCTCTTCGTTGTAGAA
>DHFK01000026.1 GCA_002400365.1 Anaerolineales bacterium UBA4826
AGCGCGCCCACCGTGACGGAATATGGATCAATGCCGGGTGAATCAATTTTGCTGGGAGCGGGTCCGCGATTCCCGGCTGCCGAGACGACGAGGATGCCGGAATGCCAGGCAACCTCCGCTGCGGTCACCACCGGGTCGTCTTTGTACGAAGCCTGTGCCAGTGAACCCAGAGACACATTCAGCACGCGAATGTTGTAAGTGTTTCGATTCTGAACCACCCATTGGATGCCGCGAATGACGGTTGAGGCAAGGGCTTGCCCCCGGTTGTTGATCACGCGCACCGAGATGATGTTCGCGCCGGGTGCGATGCCTTTGTACATGCCGTTGGTATTCGTCGTCGAATCCATGCCATTGCCCGCGGCGATCCCGGCGACATGCGTGCCATGCCCACCCGGATCTCCCTGATTCACGGTCGCGTCAACCAAGTCCACGCGCGCAATCATCCGCCCGCCGATGTCGTTCGCAGCATACACACCCGAATCGAGGATGGCGATGCCAACTCCTCGACCAATGTATCCCATCGCCCAAACTTCAGGCGCGCGAACGACCTGTGTGTACACACTGGCAAGGCCGCCGGGGGCTTGCATGGGACCAGACGCGGAGATCACGCGATCCAGCGAAATCTTCCGCACACGCCCGTTGTGCGAAAGTTTTGCGATCGCGTCCCAATTGCCTTGCGCGCTACTGCCGCCGATGATCCCCAGTTGGTTGCGCGCGCGACCGCCTGCCGCACGAATGTGATCCACGGCTTCGCTTGCGCGCTTTGCCCCGGTCGAAGGCGACTTGTCGTTCGGAAGACCCGCCTCGACAATGATCGGAAAGGTCTTCCCGGGCTGCGCCTTTAACGCGGCGGCAAGTGCGGGATCGAGTTTGTCCCAATTGATTGGAGGTGCTGCAAAGACAGGCGCGGCGCTGGAAAAGAGCACCACAGCAACTATGGCGATGATGAACAAACGTGTCCAGAAGTGGAGTGTTTTCACGGTTACCTCCTTGTTGGATTGTCTGCAAACAATCTTTTCTGCGCGACTGAGCACCTAGTACGGAGTTGGCTGCGCCATCGCAACCCCTGGCTCAAACCGATAAACTTTGGGAAACTTGACCGCCTGGTATTCTACTGCGGCAAGAAATGCATCCACGACTGCTGGCACAAACTGGGTACCTGAGGCGCGACGGATTCTTTCAATCGCCTGCGCGTGTTCCAACGCCTTGCGATACGGACGATCACTGGTCATGGCTTGGTACGCATCGCAAACGCCGACAATCGCGGCAAGCAGATTCTCCTGCGCACAAATGCCGTCGGGATAACCTGTGCCATCCATCCGCTCATGATGATGTCGCACGATGGGGAGAATCCCCGCCAGAGTGGAAACCTCACTCATGATGCGCTCACCAACGACAGGATGCTGGCGCATGATCGTCCATTCTCCTTCAGTCAAACGTTCTGGCTTGCCGAGGATCGTTTCAGGGACACCAATCATTCCAATATCGTGAAAGAGCGCACCGAGGTTGAGCAGTTCAATTTGCCGCACATCAAGCAATAACTGGCGCCCCGTATTCACTGACAATTGTCGCACCGTTTCCGAATGCCCGCGCAGGTACGGGTCCTTGGCTTCCACGGTTGCCACCAATGCGCGGATTGTGCTGAGATAACCTTCGTGGGTTTTTTCTATCAGTTGCATATTGTGGATCGCGACACTGGCTTGTTGCGCCAATGGCTTGAGGTTGCTGACTTCGTCTTCGGTAAAGATGTGATCTGTCTTATAGCAAACGTCCAGCCCTCCCATGACCTCTCCGTCCACGCAGAGCGGGAAGCAAGCAATCGCTCGAAAACCCTCGTGGACTGCGGCTGAACTAAGCAGGGCTTCCATATAGTTGCTCTGGTCCATGATCAGAGGGCGGTTTTCAGAAAATGCGCGAATCGCCGCACCGTTGAGCGCCATCTCCGGGGCTTGCAAATATTGGTCGCTCAACCCAACGTGTCCGACGATCCGGAACCTTTTTCCGCCCTCCATCTGATGCAGATAAATCGCAGAAGTATCCGCGCCAATCAGTTTGACGACCGAGGAAAGGATATGCTGCAAGACCGTCTCCAGAGATGGCGCGCTGTTCAGCGTGATGCTGGCATCGTGTAATGCGCGCAGGCTGGCAACGCGCAGGTTCAACGCCCGGTTCGCCTTTGCCAGTTCAGTGTTCGCCTGTTCGAGTTTCTCGGTTTCTTCCAGCAACTCACGACTTTTATGACTGTCATAATAGATCGAATACCACGGCAGAATCAGGAGCGCACCGATAAGGAGGAAACCGGCTGCGCCTACGCCACTGTTGTAAACCAACGCCATGACGATCCCCAAAACGAGAATCAACAACAACTGCAAGAAGAGCCACTCCCAACTGCCCACGACCGAGCGAAATGGACGGTGCGACTCGAGACTGACCGCGCCGGAAATGAGAGTGACGTTGGTCAAGAGAAAAGCGAGTGCCGCAAGCGCGGCGGCGACAAAACTCTGGGGGTCCGAGACAAAGGGTAACTTTCCGCCTAGCAGAATATAGACCAGCGCCGCGATTCCTGACGAATTCACTAAAGCAGCGGAAGTGAAGAGNNAAGATCAGTAGCGCTGCAAAAGCAACTGCCGCGCCGGCGGAGAGGTTGTGACCTTGCAGAGGAGTTCCAGTCAGTTTGATCGGCGCCCATTCGATCGCGAAGATCATAAGACAAAGCGCAATCAGAATCACTGGCTGGTCGAAAGGCAAATTGCCGACGGCGTAAGCGAAGAGGACGGTTCCAACCAGTCCCACTGAAAGGATGTACGCGCCCAGACGCCCCGGGGGGAAGAGAGCAAAAAGACGTCCGGGGGTACCAACCAAAGTTCCGCTTGCACACAGAGATGCGACTGACATTGCCTCCCCTCTCAACGATTGGCTCGGCAAAAACAAAAGGCTCACGTAGGGTCAGAGGTGAAATCGCCTCATTTCACGCTTGATTTCAAGGCAGCCTCGCCGCCAAGCCCACATGAGCCAAGTGAAAACTGATTCCGTGAGAACGCGGAGAATAACTCCAATGGCAGTTTAAGCCAAAAAGAGGGGAAAAACAATCAGCAAGTCGCATCATTCTTGGCGACGTGACGATGAATTTAGGGGAAAAGGTTCTGATTTCGCGCGAGGAAATGTTCTTAGAATTCCGAGGAATAGTTCTTGGGCGTACCGCCGTCCTTCGACTTCTGCCCAGACACCTGGATTATGTCACGTCTAACGAAGTGAGACCTCTATCAAACCAGTCCCATCCCGATTGCAAAGCGAATAAGGCCAGCGTTATCGTGAATATCCAACGCCTCCATTAACTGGAGTCGAATTGTATCGAACGTCTTGACGCTGATCTGCAATTTCCCGGCGATTGCCTTTCTGGAGTAGCCCTCGGCGATCAACTGCAGGACCTCGCGTTGTCGAGGCGTCAAACGCTCAATCGCTCCGGGTTCGGTTTCAGTCAAGCGTGTGTATTCTGCCATCAGGGGTTTTGACACAGCCGGGCTAAGATAAGTTTCACCCCGGCTAACGGCTTGCAACATGAGTTCTAACTCTGGGATGCTTGCCCCTTTCAAGATATATCCCGCTGCGCCGGCGCGCACTGCCTGGCGAACGTACTCTTCGTTCGAATGCATCGAGAGCAGGACGACACGGACGCTAGGGAATTTCTTGGCAACCCGCGCAGTCACTTCGATGCCATTCAGTTCTGGCATGGCAATGTCCATCAGGACCACGTCCGGCTGATATTCTTCAATCAGGCTCAATGCCTGGCGACCATCGCCGGCTTCGGCAACCACTTGGATTTCCCCGATTTTTTCCAGGAGCGCGCGGAATCCGGCGCGAAAAAGGTTGTGATCATCTGCAAGCAACACCCGAATCATCGTTTGCCCTCCTTCGCTTGCTGCGTCGCTCCAGCACTGCCGGAAAATTCAAGGGGAAATGCGCGCGCACCACACACCCCCGCAGCGGAGCCGACTCGATTTCCATTTCGCCCCCCACGAGATGGACACGCTCTTGCATTCCGAGGATTCCCAAACTCTCGCCCTGCGCTGCTTGGGAGACCGCCGCGTGAACGTCGAAGCCGATGCCATCGTCGCGAATCTCAAGGTGCAGGCCGAGCCTGTCGGTGAAAAGTTGGACGCTGACGCGCTCGGCTCGAGCGTGGCGGACGACATTGGTTAGCGCTTCTTGAACAACCCGATAGCACGCGGTTTCGATTTCGGTTGGCAAGCGAGCATTGAGTAACTCGGCTTTGAATTCCGCGCTAATTCCGGCAGGCCCAGCCGTTCGATTCACATACCACTCCAACGCGGCGACGAGACCAAAATCATCGAGGACCGAAGGATGTAAATCGAGGGAGATATCACGGACATGACCGACGGCATGGTCAATCGCTTTCATGCTTTCATCAATTTGCGGAACACTGGCTCCGGGCTCAAGCTTGAGGGTCTGCAAATTGACTTTTACCGTCGTGAGGACCTGGCCAATTTCGTCATGCAGTTCACGCGCAAGATGACGCCGCTCGGTCTCCTGAGCCTGCCATAACTGCATCGAGAGATTCTTCATCCGTTCCCGACTATCAACTAGCTGCTCAAACAGCCGCGTATTCAACATCGCCACGGCAGCTTGATTCGCAAACAAGGACAGCAAACGTTCATCTTGCGCCGAAAAATTGTAAAGGCACTTGCTTAATACAGAGACAATCCCGAGCAATTGGTTTTCGTGTTGGATGGGAACCCAGACCCCAGATCGGATTTGGGGGTCAACTGAAACGAAGCGAGGTTCCGCCTGGACGTCGGGGATATTCAAGGGCGCCCGGTTTGCCGCGACCCACCCTACCGCGCCATGGGACTCGCCAACGTCGAACTGGGATGAACACCGCGCCCTGAGACTCTTTTCTTCAAACCCAATGCCGATCTCGAAACAGAGTTGACGGCTCGACTCATGGTATCGGAAAAATTCCGCGCAATCTGCACGGAGGGCTTGCGCTGCGGTCTGGATCAAGTGCTCGAGTTGCATTCGCGGATCGAGCGTCCGATTAAGTACGAGTCCGGCATCATAGAGCAGTTCGAGTTGTTTGGCTCGACGGTGCGCTGCGTCCAAAAGGCGCGCGTTGTGAACCGCACTCGCGGCTTGCGTTGCAAAGAGCGAGAGGAGTTGCGCATCAGAGTCATTGAAAGCACGCCCCGAGTCCCCTGCTTCATTTACGACCAGCACTCCGATCAGTTCACCGGAATAGAGCATCGGGGCTTGCAAGACGGCAGACGGTTCTAGCCCCTCCACCTCGGAAGAGCGCCCTACCCACGTGTGATATTCATCCACGATGAGTGGCTGGCGCGTGGTAGCCACAATCCCCGCTACACCCTCACCCAACCTCAGTCGCAAGCCGCGCGGGGCATTCGACATCCCTTCGACAATGGTCAGTTCCAGTTCGCCGCGCGCTGCATCGTAAAGATAGACGCCGCCGCCAGAAACTCCCAGCAACGTCTTGGCGCGTTCGACAATCGTTCGCAATAACTCGGGCAATTCATGTTGTGCTGCTAGATCACGCGTCGTTGCATAAAGAGCGGCTTGCTCTTCGACCCGCCGCGCCTTCAACTGCTCGTTCAATTCGGCAATGAGCGCGTTCGAGCGCGCCAATTCCGCCTCGTGCTGCCGGGTCTCGGTGAGCAGCCGCGTGTTTTCCACCACCAATGCTGCCAGTTCTGCCAGCAAACGACCGGTGTGAACATCCTCCTTGCTGAAGAGATGACCAGGTCGGTCGCGCGCCACCGTCAGCACGCCGAGGCACGTCTCGCCTGCCAGGACGGGTAGCAGGATGGCAGCCCGCATTCCCAGGGCGGCTGTTTGCAGCCTGATGCCGGGCTGCGCGGAATAGTTCTCCGTAACGAACGGCTGCCGGGACTCGAAGACCCGCACGACGGGGCTGCTTGACTCGCCGTCCCGAAGGGTTGGATCTGGGTACGGCATGTCGCGCGGTGCGATTGCCCGGCTCACCAGCAAATCATCTTCTGCCAGCGCCACGCAGCCATAAGGCGCGTCCAGCAGTTCGGCGGCGCGGTCCACTATCGTCTGTAACAAGTCGTTCAAGTCGCGCCGGTTCAGCAGGTCGAGCGTGATCTGGTGCAGCGCGTTGAGGTACTGATTCTGGCGGCGCACCGTTTCCTCGACTTGCTTGCGCTGGGTAATGTCTTCTTGTACCCCCAAGAATTGGGTGATTTTTCCATCTTCGTCCAAGATGGGCGAAATGAATGCTTCCTCCCAGTACATTTCGCCGTTCTTTTTCTTGTTGTGAAATACTCCCTGCCACTCGCGCCCCGATGTAATCGTTTTCCACAAGTGCGCGTATACTTCAGGAGGCGTTTCTCCGGATTTCAAGAGGCGCGGATTCTTCCCCAGTACTTCTTCCGCCGAATAGCCGGTGAGTTGTACAAACTTGGGATTAACGTACTCGATGTTGCCATGCGGATCGGTGATCAGCACCGATATCTGGCTTTGTTCGACGGCTTGTGACAGCATCCGCAGGCGCGCCTCGGCTTGCTTGCGTTCGCTGATGTCCCGCAAGACGACCACCCGGCCCGTCAGGTGACCGTGTCGGTCGCGCAGCGGCGAGATACGCAGGTCAAAGTGGCGCGGCGTATCTCCGTCCAGCCGAATCTCAGCCTGCGCTTCCGGCATGTCGCGGTAACGCGCCACCAGATCGGGCACCTCGGCAAAGACGGTCTCGGCGCGTCTGCCGAGCACTGCCGCCGGGCCGATCATCCGCCGCGCTGCTGGGTTGAGGTCCACGACCCGGTCCTCCGCGTCCAAAACCAGTACGCCGTCGCTCATACTCTCGACGACAGCCGCGTGTGCAGTCGGGACGATATCCAGCAGATGATACCGAAACGCGCCCCAAGCCATGATCGAGAATCCAATGGCAAAGGTCAAGGGAGAAATATCCAGATTGGGAATATGAGGGGGGAGCAGTCCAAAGACTGTCAAGAGACCGCCCACGTATGGCATACCTATGCCAAGTAGGACGATCCTGGTTTGATAACGAGAGAGACCCGAGGCGAGAACTAAATACTTGGCGAGAAAAAACATCCCGACGGACGCCAGAACATAGCCGTACAGCGTCGAGACCCAAGACCACCCACCAAAGTGGTAAACCAGGGTGGGAAAAGGTCCGTTCAAATCCAAATGGGGGTTGACGCGAATCAAACCATGCCAACTGTCAGTAAATGCCAGTAGGCCGGTGACGATCGGCTCGATGATCAGCCAAATCCAAGAGCGCCAGTTACCCCACTGCCCGCGGCGTGTATAGAACAAGGCAAATACCAAGAAAGCCGGCGCAATGACGACCCTTCCCAGGGACTGGAAATTATCCCAGGCGATTTTTGCTTCGAGCCCCGGGCTCAGGATTTCGAATACGTAGCCCAGTGACCATACGCTCGCGCCTAGTGACATCACAGCAAAAGCCGCCGCGCTGGGAATACGGCTGTGTCGCCAGGCGTAGAGCGCCACGGCAAACGCAATCGTGCCAGCAATCAACGGTGCCAGTGCATAGGATATCCACAGTACACCCATTTTGATCACCTAACACCATCTTACCATACTTTGTCAAGCGGCTAACACATTTCGCCTGGCGCGCCAGTTGGGCGCAGACGCCGCGCGGTGTACAAATGCTTGGACGAGGGCGTGCGTGCCGAGATGTTAGAGCGTGTTTAACAATTACGCGTTCCAGACCTGTTTTATCGGCACTTGCGGCAATGCGAGACCTGGAAGATCTTTATGCCTACGCCGGGAAGATCTTTCCTGGATTCAAGATATTCAGCGGATCGAACGCCGCTTTGATGCGCTTTTGCAGCGCGATTAGCGTCGCGTCTTGCGCCACCGGCAAATAGCGCGCGCGTTTGTGTCCGATGCCGTGCTCGCCGCTAATCGTCCCACCCAGTTTCGCGACGACGCGGTACAAATCTTCGAGAATCACCGGCAAGTCCGCGTGCCACCGCTCCATCGGCGTCTCCGGCTTTTTCACGACCGTTGCGTGCAGATTGCCATCCCCCGCGTGTCCGTAGCACGGCATTAGTACGTTGTATTGCTGCGAGATGCGTTCGAGTTCCGGCATCAAGTCAGGAATCTGCGCCAGCGGCACGACAATGTCTTCGAGACTTTGAACCGGCGAAACGGCTTTGAACGCTTCGGCGCAAATCTGGCGCGGCTTCCACATCTTCTTTTCTTTCGCCGGCGTATCGCCGACAAACACATCCAGCGCGCCGGCTTCCAAGCACAGATTGACGATCGCGGTGTACTCCGCTTCCGCCTGCTCCTGGCTGAACGCATCCACTTCGAGCAGCAGCAGCGCGCCGATGTGCGGCTGCGGTGGTTGTTCGCCGATGTGCGCGTACGCCGTCTGCACCGACAGCCGATCCATGAACTCGATGGACGCGGGGATGATGCGACCCAGGGTCATCACGCGCGGCACCGCGCCGATCGCGCTCTTCACATCCGGGAACGGCACGAGCAGAACGACGCGCGCGACCGGCAAAGGCATCAAGCGGAGAATAATCTTCGTAAAGATGCCCAGCGTCCCTTCGGAGCCGACCATCAAATGGACGAGGTCGTAGCCGGTCACATCCTTGACGCGCTTGCCGCCCATCTGCACGATTTCGCCGGTCGGCAGTACGACTTCCAGCCCCATCACGTAGCGAGCAGTCACGCCGTATTTGATCGCGCGTCCGCCGCCCGCGTTCTCCGCGACATTTCCACCGATAAAGCACATCTCGACGCTCATCGGATAGCCGGCGTAGAACAAGCCGTACTCCTGCACCGCAACATTGATGTTGTTCGTCACGACGCCCGGCTCGACGACGGCGACCATATTCTCGCGATCAATTTCGAGGATACGACTCATGCGCTCGACCGAAAGCAAGATGCCGCCGAATACTGGCACCGCGCCGCCGGACAAACCCGATCCCGCGCCGCGCGGCGTGACCGGAATTCGCTCGCGGTTTGCGAGTTTCATGATCTCCGAAATCTCGGCGGCGCGATTGGGCTTGACGACGACGTCGGGCATGTGCGCGTACTCCGCGCCCGCGACTTCGTCGTGAGAATAATCTTGCATCCGCCCTGGATCAGCAAAGATCACGTTCGCCTTGCCGACGATTGCTTCTAACTGGGAAACGATATCAGCAGTTACCGGTGCGTATGGTGAATTAGAAAGCGTCATAAGGCTCCCTGGTGCTAGATTATTGCGCGTTGCGCTCAACCCACCGCCGCACGAGTTCGACGCGGAAGCGGTAGTGTTGTGTCATTGCGAGGAGCGGGCTTTGCGACGAAGCAATCAAGTCGCGGTTTGGGGATTGCTTCCCCCTCTCTTCGCTCGGGGTCGCCATGACAGTCAAGATGTCGCGATGCACCAGTTTACGGAACGCGGTTTGCAGGGGCGTTTGATCAAACGCCCTTACGTCTTTTTGCGTCGCGACCGCGCGCATCACCGCGCGCTGCGCGTCGTCGCTGTCGCGTCCGCCCCAGAGGTCTTGGAAGTACGCGACGCCGGTCGTCAGCACGGAATCGAGCGCGCGGTCGGCGTCCGCGAGCGTGGCGCGCGTGCGATTCTGTTCGTTACCCGTCAACCGCCAAATCCCCCTGCCACCGGGCACGCTGTCACCCTCTCACGGCGCTCGTCCGTACCTCTGCCCCACAATCCGCTGCCCCTCCGCGCTCAGCGCGAACGCGATGAAATCCTGAGTCTCCGGATTAGGCGTCAGCGGGACAACGAACGCCAACGCGCGGATGAACGGATATTGCTTGCTCTCGACCGTCTGCACGGAGAGCGGCACATCGTCCACGGCAAGCGCGTGCACCTCCGGCGTCAGCGCGCCCATCGAGGTGTACGCAATCGCGTCGGAATTGTGCGCGACAAAGTCAACGACCGCGGCTTCATTCGGCATCACGCGCGCACTGCGTGCGACGCGCGTGCCTTGCATCGCCATCGTCTCGAAGGCGTCGCGCGTACCCGAGCCGTCTTCGCGGCTGACGACGACGATGCCTTTGCCCGCGCTCGGACCGAGAGGCCAGGTTGGAATCTCGCCGGAGAAAACCTGGACGATCTGGGCGCGCGTGATCGCGTTGATCGGATTCGCGCGATTGACGATGATCGCGACGCCATCGCGCGCGACGACGACCGCACGTCTCTGCTCGAGTTCCGATGGCTTGAGCGCGCGCGCGACCAAGCCAAGCGTGCCGGAGTATTCGCGCGCGGCGCGCAAGCCCATCTCGGAGTTCGTCGCGCGCACCGTGATCGTGACGTACGGTCGCGGTTGGGCGTACGCGTCGGCTAACGCGCGGGCGAGCCACTGCATCGAGTCCGCGCCAACCATTTCGATCCGCACTGGCGCGCGCGGTGCGGGAGCAGGCGCGGGCAGCGCGGAGCAGGCAGCAAGGAACAAACAGCAAATAGCATATAGCGAAT
>DHFK01000237.1 GCA_002400365.1 Anaerolineales bacterium UBA4826
AAGGTAAACCATTGACTTGGCAATCTTTATGCGCTAGAATAGCATCAAACGATTCGATGATGGCTCCCCAAGGAGCGAGCCGGTTATGCGCGTTTCTCTCCCCCGCTGGATCGAGCATGGGATTGCAACTCAGGAGGTTCGCCGGTGAGCAAACCACGGCTGCCGCGCGGCGGATTCCGTTGGCTCGCGCGCGCGTCCGCGCGGCTCTGGTCGAGCGTGGGCTTGGGCATGAAGATGGCGACCATCGTCGTCATCGGCACACTCTCGCTCGTCGGACTGTTCGCGTACCTCGGCACCGCCGCGCTCAACGAAGCGATCCAACGCGCGTTGCAAGAGCGGGTCGTCCTCGCGCAGACGACCGCGCGCCACATTGATTACATCCTCGTCAACATCGAAGACCTGCTGACCGACGCCGCGGCCCAACCCGCTTGGTTTGATCCGCCGCGCGTTGACGAAAACCTCGCCCGCGCTTTTCAGCGTCTCGATCTCTATGCCTCGCGCGTCTTTTACCTCGATCGTGCCGGGCGCGCGCTGGCGGCGTATCCCGCGATCACCGCAACGGTCTCTTTCGATCAATTCGCCGCCGTCACCGCGGTGCTGCACGGTCAGCCCTTTGCCGTCTCGCGCTATCTGCGTCCGCTTGACCCGCTCGGCGCGTCCACGGTGGCTGCCGTGCCGTTGCGCGATGCGACTGGCAGCGTGAATGGCGCGCTCGCCATCAGCATCAACCTGGCGAGTCCGAACGTCCGCACCTTTACGCACCCGATCGGTCTTGGCGAAACCGGCTATATGGACTTGATTGACCTGAGCGGCGCGATTCTCGCCAGCACGCGCCGCGAACGCATCGGCGCGCAGAGCGATCACGGCGATACCCTCGCGGCGATGATCCGCGCCCAGCGCCAAACGGTCTCCGCGTGTCACGACTGTCACAGCACGCCGGCGGCAACGACGCCGGTGCGCGAGGTGCTCGCGTTCGCGCCGCTCGAACGCGCGCAGTGGGGCGTAACCGTACGCCAAAGCGAGGACGAGGTGTTTGCCTCGATCCGCCAATTGCAACTGCGTATCTTTGCGCTGATGGCGATTATGTTCGCCGGCGCGCTGGTGCTCGTTTACTTGACGACGCGCAGCGTCATCACCCCGGTGCAGGCGTTGACGATCGCGACCCAACGCATCGCCGCGGGTGACTTGGACACGCCGCTGGGCATCCAGGGCAAAGACGAAATCAGCACCCTCGCGCGGTCCTTCGATGCGATGCGCGAACGCTTGCAGACTTCTATCGCCGAAATCCAGCAATGGAATCGCGAACTCGACGCGCGCGTCCAAGAGCGCACCGCCGCGTGCGAGAACGCCAAACAAGAGATCAGCCAGTTGTACGGCGAACTCCAGCAGAAGGAGCAGGCGCGGCGCGAGTTGTTGCGCCGCGTGTTCACGGCGCAGGAAGAAGAGCGCAAGCGCATCTCGCGCGAACTGCACGACGAGACCTGTCAGATTCTCACCGGTTTGTCCTACGCGCTCGACGATGCCGCCGAAACGACCGCGACGCCGGAGTTCAAGCCGCAGTTGGAACGCATGCACGCGCTCGCGGCGACCGCGCTCGAAGAAATCCAGCGTATCATTCTCGACCTCCGCCCGACGATGCTCGACCACCTGGGCTTGATTCCCGCGCTGCGCTGGTACGCCGAATCGCGTTTTGACGCGTTGGGGATTCGGCTCACGCTGCGCCAAGTGGGCCAGCCACGCCGCTTGCCGCCCGCCGTCGAAACCGCGCTCTTTCGCGTCACGCAAGAGGTGATCAACAATATCGCGCGTCATTCCAACGCCACGCGCGCCACCTTCGTCTTCGAGTTTGATTCGGGCGGGATTCAGGTCTGGATCGAAGACGATGGCGCGGGGTTTGATCTCGCGACGGTTTTCCGCGCGACCGATGGCAAACGCGGCTTGGGTCTGATGGGCATGGAAGAGCGGATGAACGCGGTCGGCGGACAATTCAGTTTGCGCTCGGCGCCCGGCGTAGGAACGACCATTCACCTCAGCGTCCCGGTGACGGAATAGCGCGTGCGTTTTCTGGAGGGAACATGCTCAAACCAATTCGACTGCTGGTCGTTGACGATCACGCGATCGTGCGCGAAGGCATCGGCTCGCTGCTCGCGCGGCGCAAAGACATCGAAATCGTCGGACAAGCGGCGGACGGCAAGCAAGCCCTCGACGCGGTCGCGACGCTCCAGCCGGATGTCGTCCTGATGGATATTGCGATGCCCGTGATGAACGGACTGGAGGCGACGCGCGAAATCCACAAGGCGTTTCCCGCGACGCGCGTTCTGGTGCTGACCCAGTACGAGAACAAAGAATACGTGATGCCGCTTTTGCGCGCGGGCGCGGTCGGCTATATCATCAAGAACGCACGCGCCAGCGAATTGATCGACGCGATTCGCGCGGTGTACGACGAAGGGGTGTACCTGCCACCGCGCATCACCCGCGCGGTCGTGAATGTGATTGCCGAAGCGGCGGCGGAGGGCGGCGAACCCGCGCTGCTGACCGAGCGCGAGATTCAAGTGGTCCGCCTCGTCGCGGAAGGATTGAGCAGCCGCGAGATCGCCGATCAGTTACACATCAGCGCCAAGACGGTGGACACCCACCGCGCCAACATCATGGAGAAACTCGGCGTGCGCCACAGCGCCGAGTTGGTCAAGTACGCGATTCGCAAGGGACTGGTGAGCGCGTAGGACAAGAACCANNGGATACAGAAAAACTCCCGCGCGAAATACCGAAACTTGCCGATGGGCAGCCGCCGCCAAACGTCGTAAACTAAAGATGCTGGAACGCCGCCGCGTAGTTGCGTTCCGCATGCGTAGGTTTATGGCAAGGAGCAAGGCGATGCGCAAACTCACTCGACGACAGTTCTTGCAAGTCTCCGCCGCCGTCAGCAGTAGTCTATTGCTTCCCGGCGCGGTCCAAGCCAGCGATGGCGAGAAACTTGCGCTGCACAAAAAGATCGGCGAAACGGCGACGATTTGTCCGTACTGTTCATGCGGTTGCGGGCTGGTCATCGCGACCGACGAGAAAGGTCACGTCGTCAACGTCGAAGGCGACCCGGAAAATCCGATCAATCGCGGCGCGCTCTGTCCCAAAGCCATCTCGGTGCGCCAACTCTCGAACAGTCCGCTGCGTCTCGCCAAGGTGATGTACCGCGCGCCGGGCGCGACGCAGTGGGAAGCAAAATCGTGGGAGTGGGCGCTGGAGCAAATCGCGCGGCGCGCGCAAGAGACGCGCGACGCGTCGTTCGTCCGCACCGTAAAGGTCGGCGACAAAGACGTGCCGGTGAACCGCACCGAAGGCGTCGCCTTTATCGGCGGCGCGGCGAACAACAATGAGGACTGTTATCTCGCGACCAAATTGATGCGCGCGCTCGGGCTGGTGTACGTGGAACACCAGGCGCGGCTCTGACATTCCGCCACGGTGGCCGGTCTGGGCCCCACCTTCGGTCGCGGCGCGATGACGAACGACTGGATAGACCTCAAGAACAGCGACGTCATCTTCGTCTTCGGCGCAAACCCGGCGAGCAATCACCCCGCCTCGTTCAGTTGGATTACTGTCGCGCGCGCACACGGCGCGAAACTCGTCGTCGTGGATCCAGCGTACACGCGCAGCGCGGCGGTCGCCGACGTGTACGCGCCGATTCGTCCCGGCACGAATATCGCGTTCCTCGGCGGGCTGATCAACTATGCGCTCCAAAACCAACTCTACCCTTCCGAGTACCTGAAAGCGTACACGAACGCGCTGACGCTGATCAACCCCGCGTACCAAGGGCCCGCCGAACTCGACGGTCTCTTTGCCGGCTTTAACGCCGAGACGAAAGCGTACGCCGGCGCGACCTGGCAGTATCAAATTGAGAAAATCCAGGTCAAGGTCAAAGATGCGGCGGGCAACGCAATCACGAAAGAGGTCAGCGTCCCCAAGCAAGCCGCCGCGCTCGACGAACCCAACACCGTCTTTTCGATTCTCAAGCGGCACTATGCGCGCTATACGCCGGCGTTGGTCGAACGCGTCTGCGGCACGCCGCAAGAAAAATTCCTCGAGGTCGCGCGAACCTTTTGCGCGACCGGCGCGCCGGACCAATCGGGCACGATCCTGTACGCGATGGGGCAAACGCAGCACACCGTCGGCACGCAGAACGTACGCGCCATGGCGATCCTGCAACTCATCCTCGGCAACATCGGCATTCCCGGCGGCGGCGTGAACGCGCTGCGCGGCGAATCGAACGTGCAGGGCTCGACCGATATGGCGCTGCTGTTCGGCGATTTGCCCGGCTATCTCGGCGCGCCGACCGATCGGCACGCCGACCTGCAAACGTATGCCGCGAAATTCGACGCGACGAGTTACTGGGTCAACGGTCCGCGTTTTGTCGTCAATCTGCTGAAAGCCTGGTACGGCGACGCGGCAAAAAAGGAAAACAACTACGCGTACGATTATCTCCCCAAGACGAGCGGCAACTATTCGTGGATTCCGCTCTTCCAAGCGATGCGCGCCGGCAAGATCAAGGGCTTGTTTTGTATGGGCATGAATCCGGCGGTCTCGGGTCCGAACGCGCGCATGGAGCGCCTCGCCCTGGCGAATTTGGACTGGCTCGTCGTGATGGATTTGTTCGAAACCGAGACCGCGAGTTTTTGGAAAGCGCCCGGCGTGGATCCCCAGACGATTCAGACCGAAGTATTCGCGCTGCCCGCGCTCGACGCGATGGAAAAAGAAGGCTCGATTGTGACGAGCGGGCGTCGCATCCAGTGGCGGCCGCGAGTTGCCGCCGGACCGGGGGATGCCAAGAGCGACATCTGGATTCTCAATCGTCTGGCAAATGCGCTCAAGGCAGTTTATGCGCACTCGACCGATCCGAAAGACCGCCCGATCCTCGACTTGAATTGGGTTTACGGCGACGATCCCGATCCGGACGTGTGGCTCGTCGCGCGCGAGATCAACGGCTATGCGCTCGACGACGTAAAGGACGCGACCGGCAAAGTGCTTTTGGAAAAGGGCGCGCTGTTGCCCGCGTTTGCGACGATCGCTTCCGCCGCGAACTTTGACGCGATCGCGTGCGGCAACTGGCTCTACGCCGGCTACTTTGCGCCGGCGGACGATGGACGCGGCATCTGGCGACCCGCGGCGCGGCGGCGCGGGCAAAAAGACCCCGGCGACCTGGGACTGTTCCCGTACTGGGGCTATACGTGGCCCGCGAATCGGCACATCCTCTACAACCGCGCGTCCGCGCGCCCAGACGGCGCGCCCTGGTCGGAAAACAAGAAATTGATTTGGTGGGACGCGGCAACCAAAAAGTGGACCGGCTACGACGTGCCTGATTTCGTCGCGACCAAAGCGCCAGACGCCAAAGCCGATCCAGCGGGCGCGGGCTTGGCGACGCAAGCGGGCACGGATGCGTTCATCATGAAGGCGGACGGCAAAGGGTGGCTGTTCGCGCCGACGGGTCTCGCCGACGGCCCGCTGCCGGAACACTACGAGCCGCTCGAATCGCCGGTGCAGAACGCGCTCTCCGGCTGTCAGTGTAACCCGGTGGTCAAAGTGTGGAACACCGACAAAGACAAGGCGATCGGCGATCACATCGGCGTGTGCGAGCAATATCCGGTCATCTGCACGACGTTCCGGCTCGGCGAGCATTGGCAAGCCGGCGCGATGTCGCGCACGCTCCCCTGGCTCGCGGAAATTCAACCCGAGTTGTTCGTGCTGCTGGGTCCCGATTTGGCGCGCGCGCGCGGCATCGCTAATGGCGACCAAGTCAAAGTGCGCTCCGCGCGCGGCGAGATCCAAGCCGTGGCGATGATCAGCGCGCGCCTCAAAGCGTTGATTGTGGACGGCAAGCCGGTCCACCTCGTGCGGATTCCGTGGCACTGGGGCTGGCAGGGTCTCGCGACCGGCGCGTGCGTCAACGATTTGTCGCCGCACGTCGGCGACGGCAATACGATGATCCCGGAGTACAAGGCGTTCCTCGTGGACGTTCGCAAGGCGTAGCGGTCAAATGAGCGCGTTTGGCAGCACTGACTTGAGGTGAACCGTGAGCAAATATGCAATGCTGATAGATGAGACGAGGTGTACCGGCTGCCGCGCGTGTCAGGTCGCGTGCAAGCAGTGGAACGACTTGCCCGCCGAGACGACGCGCAATCGCGGGACGTACACGAATCCGCCGGCGCTCTCCGCCAACACCTGGAGTCTGATCGAGTTCAAAGAAATCGAAACGCGTGGACAAATCGGATTCTATTTTCTCAGACGCGCGTGTATGCACTGCGAACATCCCGCGTGCGCGTCCGCGTGTCTGGTGGGCGCGCTGCACAAGACGGCGGAAGGGCCGGTTCTGTACGACGACCACAAGTGCATTGGCTGCCGCTACTGCATGATCGCGTGCCCATTCGGCATTCCGACCTTCGATTGGAACAAGGGCTTGCTCGATCAGCCGCTCATCCGCAAGTGCGTCTTTTGCGCCGACCGCGTGCAGAATGGACTGACGCCCGCGTGCGCCAAGGCGTGTCCGTCGCGCGTGATCCTTTTCGGCGGGCGCGACGAACTGATCGCGGAGGGCGAGGCGCGCATACGCCAGTCGCCGGGCCGGTACGTGAACCGGATCTACGGCAAGGCAGAAGCCGGCGGGACCTCGGTGCTTTATCTGTCGTCCATTCCGTTCGAGCAATTGGGGTTGCCGCGCCTGGACTCGGCGCCGGTCACAGTTTTGAGCGAATGGGTGATGCGCTACACGCTTCCCTTTGCCGCGGCGTGGGGCGCGGCGCTGACCGGCTTGGCGCTGCTGGTGCGCTGGCGGAATCGCGGCAAGCCAAAACGCCCATCCTCAAAGGAGGCAGCATGACCCTCGCGCGTTTTCGTCCATCCAAGGGAACGCTCGCGCTCGGCGCGCTGAGCGCGCTCGCGTTCGTCGTCGCGGTCATGCGCTACGCGTTCGGCTTGCGCGCGATCAGCAACTTGAGCGACGGGTATCCCTGGGGCTTTTGGATCAGTTTCGATTTGCTGTGCGGCGTCGCGCTCGCGGCGGGTGCGTTCACCACCGCGTCAGTCGTTTACATCTTCGATTTGAAACGTTTCAACCCGCTCTTGCGTCCGGCGATCCTCACCGGTTTTCTCGGCTACTTGATGGTGATCGTCGCCCTGCTGGTAGATCTCGGGCGCCCGGAGCGCATCTGGCATCTCATCATCTTCTGGAATCCGGAATCGGTGATGTTTGAAGTGGGCTGGTGCGTGATGCTCTACACCGCTGTCCTCGCGCTCGAGTTCAGTTCCGTGGTGTTTGAGAAATTCGGATGGCGCCGATTGTCCGCGCTGCATCGCTATGTCACGCCGGCGTTGGTGATCCTCGGCACGCTGCTCTCGACGCTGCACCAATCGTCCCTGGGCTCGCTCTTCCTCGCCGCGCCGACCAAGGTTCAGCCGCTGTGGTTCTCGCCGTGGCTGCCGGTTTTCTTCTTTCTGAGCGCGGTCGCCGTTGGGCCCGCAATAGTCATCGTCGAGTCGTTCATCAGCGCGCGCGTCTTGCAGCGCGGCTTGGAAACGGAACTCGTCGGCGAGCTCGCGCGCGCGATTCCGCTCGCGCTGGGCGCGTATCTGATCCTCAAGGTATTCGATCTCACAACCGCCGGCGAATGGGGCAGCGCGTTTCAGGGAAGTACGGGCGCGTTGTTCTGGCTTGAGATCATCGGCGGCGTGATTTTGCCGCTGGGGTTGTTCGCGCTGCCGTCGGTGCGGCGGAGCGACGCGCGCTTGTTCGGCGCGGCGCTACTGGTCATCGGCGGCGTGGTACTCAATCGGTTCGACGTGAGTTTGATCGGCTGGGCGCGCCCGGCGGAGACGTGGTATTTTCCGCACTGGATGGAACTCGCGATGACGGCGGGGATCGTCGCCGGCGGCGTGATGGTGTTCGGTCTGGTCGCGCGTTATTTGCCATTGTTTACGCCGAGTCACGCGGCGGAGCCAGCCGAGTAAACGTGACCAAAAACTCCCTCTCCGCATCGCAACGGAGAGGGAGTTTTTGTTTTGCGTGTCGCGTGTTGTTACGTGGGCGCGTGTTCTTCCGCGGGGAACAGGGGCAGGAATTTTGCCACAAGCCCGAACACGACCACGCCCAGACTGAGGAGGGTGATGGTGATCGTCACTTCGTTCAGCGTCGGGATGTAGATCCGCGCGCCGCTCGCGTACTGCCACCAACCGAGAATCGCCGTGTTCAAGCGGTTGAACACCACGCCAAAGACGATCAAGCCGCCGCTGAGAAAGACCAGGCGCGGCTGCGCGCGCACGCGCTGGAACGCCATCAAGACCATCGGCAGG
>DHFK01000186.1 GCA_002400365.1 Anaerolineales bacterium UBA4826
TTTTGCAGATCGCGCGCGCTAGAAATATCTTTGTGCTCGAAGATTGCGCACAAGCGCACGGCGCGACGTATCGCGGCAAACGCGTCGGCGCGTACGGCGACATCGCCGCATTCAGTTTCTACCCAACTAAGAACTTGGGCGCGTACGGCGATGGCGGCGCGATCGTCACCAACGACGCGCAACTTGCCGAACGCGTGAATCTGTTACGCCAGTACGGCTGGCGCGAACGCTACGCGAGCGACATCAAGGGCACCAACTCGCGCCTCGACGAAATGCAGGCGGCGATCTTGCGCGTGAAACTGCGGCACCTGGACGCGTGGAACGCGGCGCGGCGCGAGCGCGCGGCGATATATGCCGAACTCCTCCGCGCCGTGACGCCGCCGCGCGAGATGGCGTACGGGCAAGCCGTCTATCACCTCTACGTCATCCAGTCTGCCCGACGCGACGAACTGGCGGCGCAACTCAGGGCGCGCGGCATCGGCACGGCGATTCAGTATCCGCACACGATCCATCTGCAACCGGCGTACGCCAACCTGGGTTATCCGGCGGGGAGTTTCCCGGTGGCGGAGAGACTCGCGCGCGAAATCTTGTCGCTGCCGCTGTATCCCGAATTGTCGTTGCACGACGTGCGCGCGGTCGCCAGCGCAGTCAACGAATTCAAGTAGTTTACGTTTCACGCTTTACGTTTTACGGAGGCGCTGTTGTCAAGAGAAACCATCACTGCTTTGCTGTGGTTGATTCCCGCGATGCTGTGCAGCACGACCGGCGAATTGTTTCTCAAACGCGGCATGAACGAAATCGGCGCGTTTGATTTTGCGTCGGTCGAGAACATCATCCCGACGCTGTTTCGCATGGCGCAGAATCCCAATCTGTGGATTGGCTTTATCGGCTTTATGGGCGGCTCGATTTTCTGGCTCTCGGTCATTTCACGCGCGCCGCTCAGTCTGGCTTACCCGATGTTAAGTTTGAGTTACGTTATCGTCGTCGTCGAGTCTTGGATTTTTCTCAACGAAGGACTACATCCGCTGCGCGTCATCGGTTCGCTGATCATTGTCGCCGGCGTGGCATTGATCGGTTTGAGCGGCGGAGAAAGGTAAGCCGCGGGCACGCCTCGTTTTTTCGGCGTTCTATTTCCGGGTTGACGTGAATACGCTCATCGCTCGCGCAAGAATCCATCCGCGCCTTTTCGCCTACGCGACTGTCCTGGTCGCGTATTTTTTGCGCGTCTATCGCCTCGCCGACAAAAACGTTTGGTGGGACGAGGGCTGGAGCATCTGGCTCGCGCGGCAAGACCTGGCGGCGATCGCGCTGCGGACGGCGGCCGACGAGCATCCGCCGTTGCACTATTGGCTGCTGCATTTCTGGAACGCGTTCGCCGGTACGGATGCCTTTGCCGGGCGCTTTCTCTCGGTCGCGTTTGGCGTGCTGACCGTGACGCTGCTATACCGCATCGGCGCGCGCGTTGGCGGCGCGTGGCTCGGCGCGCTCGCCGCGCTCTTCCTCGCGATCGCGCGCTTTCACATCTGGTGGTCCCAGGACATCAAGAACTATACGCCTTCGATTTTCTTTGCCTTNNGTTGTCTTGTACGCGCTCTGCGCCGCGCTCGCGCTGTGGACGCATTATCTCGCCGGGCTGGTGTTGCTCGCGTTAAATGTCTACGCGTTGGGGGTTTTCATTGCGGACAAATCGAAAGTCATAAATCGAAAATCGAACATTGCGAATTGGCTCATCGCCAACCTTGCTGCCGCCGCGCTCTTCGCCCCCTGGCTCGCGCTGTACCTGCGGCACGCCGCCGCGTGGACTGCCGCGCCCACATTCGACTTTGCTTTGTTCCTGAAACTCGTCGCCACAGTTCTCCCGTTAGGTGTGACGACAAACATCGAAAACTATGCCGCGCTGACGATGGCGTTCACGGCGTTAGTCGTGCTAGGAGGCTTTGCAAATTCAAAATTCAAAATTCAAAATTCAATCCTGAGCGAAGCCGAAGAATCAAAATTGGGCGCTCGGGCTCCTAGTTTTGAATTACGAATTTTGAATTACGAATTGCTTTTCGTTCTCATCGTTGTTCTTCCACCCATTCTGATCTATCTTCTTTCTCTCACTCCCGTCTCCTTCTTCGCGCCGAAAATCCAGGCGCGCTATCTGTTGGTGCTTTTACCCGCATACGTGATTCTGCTCGCGCTGGGCATCAAATTCATTTCGCGGTTTGGGCGACCATTCGCGGCTTTCGTGCTCCTGTTTGTCTTCGCCGCCAACGCGTTCGTCCTCAGCGATTACTACGCCGACCGGCGATTGCGCGATGAGTACACGACGCTCGCGAACACGCTCAACGCGTTCGCGCGGCAAGGCGACCTCGTCCTGCTCGACACCGACCAGGAATGGCCCACGTTTCTGTACTACTTGCGCGCACCGCTCGACTGGCTGGGCGCGCCGAATGGCAAAGCGATGGATGCCGGCAGCGCCGCTGCGCTCATCCAACGCGCCCGCGCGCGGCACGACGCGGTCTGGCTCGTCGCCATTCCCGACGCGTTGGCGACCGATCCGCAGCGCGTGCTTGAAGCGCGCTTGGCGCGCGAACTGCCGGAACAATTCGAGCAGACCTTTGGCGACAAGCGGCTGGCGCTCTACGCCGCTGCGCCGCGCGATTTGATGCACGTGCCGCCCGAAAACTTTGCGCCGCAATTTGCGCGCGGCGCGCGGGTGAACGATAATCTGCAACTGCTCGGCTACGACCTGCCGGTGCGTGAAGCGCGCGCCGGGGACACGTTACGGTTGGTGACGTACTGGCAAGCGCGCAAGCCGGACGTGGCGCAAATCAATGCGGAGCAAGTCGAGGTCCCCGCGGGCGAGCGCGTGCGCGTGCAAACCAATATCGCCATTCCCCCGCAAATGTCTGGCGATTTCGCGATTGGCGTCAGCGCAAGCGAACTCGCGCGCGTGCGCGTCGAGCCGCGCGCGGAGATCGCGCCCGCGAGCAGCATCGCGCAACCGGTGGACTATCGTTTCGGCGATGCCATTCACCTGGTCGGCTATGATTTGCCGGCGACGAAATTTCGCGCGGGCGCGAGCGTGCCGATTACGCTGCATTGGCGCGCCGATCGCCCCATCGAAACGAGTTACACGGTTTTCGTGCATCTCGTCGGCGAACAGTTCAATCCGGCGCACTCTCCGGGCAATCCGCTGTGGGGCCAGGTTGATCGGATTCCACGCGACGGCGCGTATCCCACGACCGCGTGGCTGCCGAACGAAACCGTGCCCGACGCGTATCGCGTGCCGATTGATACGCACGCGCCGGCGGGCACATACAAAATCGAAATCGGTTTGTACGACCCGGCAACCGGCGCGCGCCTTGCGGCAGACGGCGGCGCAGATAGCGCCATGATCGCGGAGATCGTGGTTGTGCCGTAACGTCCCACGTAAAGAAAAAATCTCAAGGAGTATCGAATGTCAAATACGTCAACGCAATTGAGCGATCAATCTATTCCCGAACGCGCGGTCACCAAGGTTGACCCGTCGAAAGAGCCGCGCGCGCCCGCGCGCGTGTTGGCGATTCACGCGCACCCGGACGATCAGGAGTTTACGATCGCCGGGACGCTCGCCAAGTGGGCGCGCGCCGGCAGCGAAATCGTGACGGTGTGCATCACCAGCGGCGACGCGGGTTCGAACGAAAAGACCGATCCGCACATGACCAAGCAAGCCCTGGCGCACATTCGCGAAGAGGAGCAACGCCGCGCGTGTCAGGTCCTCGGCGTCAAACAAGTCGTCTTCCTGCACTATCCCGACGGCATCTTGCAGCCGACGATCGAACTGCGCCGCGATCTGACGCGGTTGATTCGCCAGCACAAGCCGGACGCGGTCATCTGTGGCGATCCCACCGTGCGCTTTTACGGCAACAGTTACCTGAACCATCCCGATCATCGCGTCGCCGCAGACGTCGCGCTCGACGCGGTCTTTCCATCAGCGGGGACGCGGTTCATTTTTCCGGAACTGCGCGACGAAGGGTACGAGCCGCACGAGGTCAAGCAGGTGTTCATTCACGGCGCGGAAAAACCGGATACGTTCGTTGACATCAGCCCGGTCATTGACGTCAAGATCGCCGCGCTCAAGGAGCATCATAGCCAACTCAACGATTGGGACCCGGGCGAGATGATCAGGGAATGGGCGAAGGACGAAGGCAAGGAGCATGGCTTACAAGCCGCCGAAGCGTTTCGGCTGATGATCTTGAAGGAAGACGCGGAGGAACAGAAAGTAAATTGACCCTGACAGGCGGGGCAGTCATGCTTGACAGTTCGCGCGTTGCGTTCTATGATTGCGTCCCTTACGTTTCACGCTGTTTGTTTCAGCCAAGGTGGTCGTCATGTCCGCAAACAACAATCACATTCAGCCCTGCGCGCATCGCGCCGACGTCCAGGTGCGACTGAGCGATGGACGCGTTTTCTGCGGACCTGCCGGCACGCGTCTAGAAGTCTTTATCCGCAAAGCCTTTTCCGCGCAAGCGATCCCGACTGTCGCCGCCCTGGTCAATGGCCGGCTGGCGGAGTTGAGCGAGCCATTGATCGCCGACGTGGACGTCGAGCCGATTTCGATGGCGACGGAGGATGGGATTCGGATTTATCAGCGCGCGCTCACGCTGTTGCTGGACGTCGTCGCGCGCGAACTATTCCAGGCGCGCATCACCATTGATCACTCGCTCACGTTTGGCGGCTTGTTCTGCCGCGTGCTGAATCGCGCGCCGTTCAGCGAAGCGGAAATCGCGCAGATCGAAGCGCGGATGCGCGCGCTAGTCGCCGAAGACGTTCCGATCGTCCGTGAGACGATGCGGATGGAACAAGCACTGGCGAACGCGCAAGCCCAGGGCGATGATGCCCAGGTTCTTTTGTTGAAACAGTCGGCGCGCAAAGAAGTTCGCGTGCACGTGCTGCGCAGCGTCAAGCACTATTTTCTTGGTCGCATGCTCGTGGCTTCCACCGGCTATTTGAAGCAGTTTGTCGTGCGAACCTATCCGCCCGGCTTTTTGCTCCAATTTCCTAGCCGGCATCGCCCGACCGCGCTGGAACCCATCAAGCACTCGCCCAAGATCACCGCCGTCTTTCGCGAATACGGGCAGTGGCTGAATCTGCTGGGTGTCCCGGATACCGGCTCGCTCAACCTGGCGCTGAAGGCAAGCCGCGCGCGCGAAATCGTCCTGGTGGCGGAGGCGCTCCACGCGCAAAAGATCGCGGAGATCGCTGCGACCATCGTCGCCCAGCGCGACCGGGTGCGCCTGATTACGATTGCCGGGCCCTCGTCCTCCGGCAAGACGACGTTCGCGCGGCGGCTGACAATCCAACTCTTGGCGAATGGCTTGCGTCCCTTTCCGCTCAGTCTGGACGATTACTTTGTCTCGCGCGAAGAGACGCCGCGCGACGAAAACGGCCAGTACGATTACGAGAACTTGCACGCGCTCGACCTGGGTTTGTTCAACCAGCACTTGGTCGCGCTGATCAACGGCGAGCGCGTCCGGCTGCCCCATTACAATTTCGAAACCGGTGACCGCGAGGTCGGGCATACGGTCCGGTTGAGTTCGAACCACGTACTGCTGATCGAGGGCATTCACGGCTTGAATCCGAACCTGGTGCCGCAGGTTCCGCCGGAACGCATCTTCCGCATCTACGTTTCCGCGCTCACACAACTCAAACTCGACCGGCTGAACCGCGTGGCGACGAGCGACACGCGGCTGGTGCGCCGCATCGTGCGCGACGCGCGCGCGCGTGGCTATACCGCCGGGCAAACGATCGCGCGCTGGGAGAGCGTGCGCCGCGGCGAAGACCGCAACATCTTTCCGTACCAGGAACAGGCGGACGTCATGTTCAACTCCGCGCTGGTGTATGAACTGGCAGTGCTCAAGCCGCTGGCGGAACCGCTGCTGCGCCAGGTCGAACCCGGCACCGCCGAGTACGTCGAAGCGCGGCGGCTGTTGGCGTTTCTGGAATGGTTCTATCCCTGCGACGCGGCGCTCGTCCCGGAAGATTCGATCATTCGCGAGTTTATCGGCGGTTCGGTCGTCGCCGATTTTGTGCCGCACCTATAAAAAAAGACGCCAGGTTTCTCAGAGAAACCTGGTGTCTTGGCTCTACTTTTTCCGCCGCTTGCCCGCAAGCCCCAGTTCCATCGCTTTGGATTCCACCGCGTTCAGCGTTCGGCGCAAGGTCTTGGCGATTTCACGATGGAGCGTCCCTTTGCGGTAGTGCTCTTTCAGCAAGGCGACATCTTTGGGACTCCATGGTTTGTTGTGTTTGGCTGGCTTGGCCATGTTTTTACCTCCTGAGCCGGGATTACTTTCCACCAACAGTATAGCACACTTTCTGGCTTTGACAAGGGGGCGTCCCNNAAACCCAGGGCGTGTGCCAAGTCAGATTTCCCCTGTCATGGCGAGGAGCGATCCTGAGCGGAGCGAAGCGGAGGCGAAGGGTTGCGACGAAGCAATCCCCAAGTTACTTGGACGCGTAAGCGGCTTCGCTACGCTCGCAATTTGCGCGTTACGTTTTAATCCTTCACTTCCCGGAACTCGCCCTCCACCGTGTCCGAGCCGCCCGGAGGCGGTGGCGTGCCGCCACCTTGCCCCGGTTCGCCACCAGGCGGTGGCGTGCCGCCGGTCTGCTGGTACATCCGCTCGCCAATCTTCTGCAGCGACTGCCCCAGGTCTTCCGTTTTCTGCTTGATGTCCGCGACATCGCGCCCGCCCATCGCCGTCTTCAACGCCGCGATCTTGGGTTCGATTTCCGCCTTGACGTCCGCCGGCACCTTGTCGCCGAGGTCGCGCAGCATCTTTTCCGACTGATAGACCGCGCTGTCCGCATTGTTGCGGACTTCGACTTCTTCCTTGCGCATGCGATCCTCGTCCGAAAATTTTTGCGCCTCCTTGACCATCTTGTCAATCTCTTCCTTGCTCAAGCCGGACGATGCGGTGATCGTGATGTGCTGCGCGCGCTGCGTCGCCTTGTCCGTCGCCATCACGTTGACGATGCCGTTCGCGTCAATGTCGAACGTCACTTCGATCTGTGGCACACCCCGCGGCGCGGGTGGGATGCCATCCAGAATGAAACGCCCGAGCGTCTTGTTGTCCGCCGCCATCGGACGCTCGCCCTGGAGGACGTGCACTTCGACCTGGGTCTGCATATCGCCCGCGGTCGAAAAGATTTGCGATTTCTTCGTCGGGATCGTCGTGTTGCGCTCGATCAACGGCGTCGCCACGCCGCCCAGCGTTTCAATGCCGAGTGTCAGCGGCGTCACGTCGAGCAGCAAAATGTCTTTGACTTCGCCGCCGAGCACGCCGGCTTGAATCGCCGCGCCGACCGCGACGACTTCGTCCGGGTTGATGCCCTTGTGCGGCTCTTTGCCAAAGTACCGCTGCACGACTTGCTGCATCATCGGCATGCGCGTCTGCCCGCCGACGAGCACGACTTCGTTGATGTCCGACTGACTCATCTTGGCGTCTTCCATCGCGCGCTTGACCGGATTCAACGAATTCTCGACCAGGTCGCCGACGAGTTGCTCCAACTTGGCGCGCGTCAGCGTCAGCGTCAGGTGTTTCGGTCCCGACGCGTCCGCGGTGATAAACGGCAAATTGATTTCGCTCTGCATCACGGTCGAGAGTTCGATCTTGGCTTTTTCCCCGGCTTCCTTCAAGCGCTGGAGCGCCATGCGATCCCTGCTCAGGTCAATGCCGGACTCTTTGCGGAACTCGCCCACGATCCACTGGATGACGCGCTGGTCGAAATCGTCGCCGCCAAGGAACGTGTCGCCGTTCGTAGATTTCACTTCGAACACGCCTTCGCCGAGCGACAGGATCGAAATGTCGAACGTGCCGCCGCCAAAGTCGTACACCGCGATCGTCTCGTCCTTCTTCTTGTCGAGTCCGTACGCCAGCGACGACGCGGTCGGTTCGTTGATGATGCGCAGCACTTCCAGCCCGGCGATGCGCCCCGCGTCCTTCGTCGCCTGCCGCTGCGAGTCGTTAAAGTACGCCGGGACGGTGATGACTGCCTGCGTCACTTTTTCGCCGAGGTACGCCTCCGCGTCTTGTTTGAGTTTTGCCAGGATCATCGCCGAGATTTCCGGCGGCGAGTACTGCTTGCCGGCGAGTTCGACCCAGGCATCGCCATTGTGCGCCTCGATGATTTTGTATGGCAAGACTTTGCGCGCCTTTTGCACTTCTGGGTCGTTGTACTTGCGTCCCATCAGACGCTTGATCGAGAAAATCGTATTCTCTGGATTGGTGATCGCTTGGCGCTTGGCGACCTGCCCCACCAGGCGCTCGCCGGTTTTGGTGATCGCGACGACCGACGGCAAGAGCCGCGAACCCTCCGCCGTCGGGATGACGACCGGCTCGCCCCCTTCCATCACCGCCACCACCGAGTTGGTCGTTCCAAGATCAATGCCGACAATCTTTGATTTCGTAGCCATCTCTATCACTCCTGTTTACATTTACGTTTCATATTCGTGTGCCGGGTGAGTGCCGAGTGACGGGAAGACCCTCGTCACGCGGCACACGTCACGCGTCACTTTTTCTTCGCCACCTTGACCATCGTGGGTCTTAGCACACGCTCGTTCAGTTTATAGCCCCTCTGCAACTCCGCGATGACCATGCCATCCTCGTGCTGATCGGTTTCCTCGTGGATCACCGCTTCGTGCAAGTTGGGATCGAAAGGCTTGTTTAACGCTTCGATCGGTTTCAACCCTTCGGCTTCCAACGTCGCGCCCATCTTGCGCGCGATCAACATCACGCCGTCAATCCACGTCAGCCCGCGCAGGTTGTCGGGAATCGTCTGCCCCGCGCGATCGAAATCGTCGAGGATCGGCAAGAGCCGCGCGATCAACAGGCTGTTCGCGAACTTGGACAAATCGCTGGCGTCTTTTTCCGTACGCTTTTTATAGTTCGACAAATCCGCCGCCGCGCGCCGCCAACTATCCAGATACTCTGCCGACTTGGCGCGTTCTTCTTCCAATAGTTTTCTCAATTCCGCCACATCGTCCGGCGTCTCTATGGGTTTGGTCTCCTCTTGCTTTTCTTCGATTTCTTCTGCCATTACCTCCACCTCCGAAGCAGTTTGCTTATGGCATATAGCGAATAGCATACGGCAAAACCGAACTGCCCTTGCGACCAACGGCTATACGCCATACGCTCTACGCTATCTCCCGTACATCCGCGCCATCAGATCGTCGAGCAAACTCGAAACGTACCGCACCACGCCGATCGTCCGCGCGTACTGCATGCGCAGGGGCCCCAGCACACTGACGACGCCGGTCGCTTCGCCGGGCAAGCCATAGCGCGAGAGGACCATGCTGTAATCGGTCATCTCGTCGCGCTGGCTCTCGCCGCCGATGACGACCTGCACGCCGCGCTCGGGCGCCCATTCGCTCAACATCTCCTCGAGGAAATGCCGCTGCTCTAACATTTCCAACAGCGCCTGCATCCGCGCGATCGCCGAAAATTCCGGCTGCCGCAAAATGTCCACGATGCCATCGCGGTAAATCTCGTGCGACGACCGGTGGTCAATCTGCTGCATCAAGCCCACGACGACGCTGACGACGCCAACTTCGAGCGGCGACAGCGCAAGGGAATACGCGCGAATCTGCTCCGCGCTCAGGCCGGCAAAATGATCGTTTAGCCGATTGGAAGTGCGCGCCAGTTCTTCCGGCGACAGCGATTGCGCGATCGCGAGCATCTGCTGCTTGACGGTGCCATCCTGCAAAACCAAAACGAGCAGCGCGACCTGATCGCTGATCGAGACGAGTTGCAGGTGCTTGAACCGGCAGCGCGTCGACTGCGGCGCGGTCACGAGCGCGGTGCTGTGCGACGCGTGCGCGAGCACCGCCGCCGCCAGCCGCATCCACTGGTCCACGTCGAGCGTGACCTGATGAAATTGATGACGAATCATCCGCTGCTCGACCGGCGGCAACTCGAACTCTTCCATCAGCGATTCGACGAAATAGCGATAGCCCTTTTCGGTTGGCACGCGCCCCGCCGACGTATGCGGGTGCGTCAAGTAGCCGCTCTCTTCGAGTTCGGCAAGTTCGTTACGGATGGTCGCAGAACTGACGCCCATCCCACGCTTACGCAGCGTCTCCGAGCCAACCGGCTGCGCGTTCTCGACATACGCCTGGACGACGTAAGCGAGTATTTGTTCCTGTCTCTTGGTCAAATCTGGCATAAAACGCTCGACTTTCTTCGATTAGCACTCTCAATCCAAGAGTGCTAAGATTCTACCACAAGAAAAAACACTTGTCAAGCCGACACCACAACCTCGTCCCCAAACTGGATGCCGAGCAATCGTGCGGCGCTCCCCTCCCGCACGGCGATCTCCAAATGTCCGCTCGAGCCGACGAGCGCGAGTGGTTCGCCAGCCGCGACGGTGGAATACGCCGCCTTGACGCTGCGGATTGTCTTGCCGCGAATCATCACGACAATCCGCGCGCGATCCATTCCTGCCAGCATCTCCTCGCCGACGTCTGTGATGACATTGCCAAAGCGATCAATGTGCGCCACGCGTCCGACGATTTCGTTGCCCGCGCGCCAAGATGCCGCGCACTGCGATAGCCGCACCCAATCGCCAATCGGCTCGCCCAGCGCTTCAAGCGGCACGCCGAGCGATAGGTGCGCGGCGACCGGCGCAAAGAGGTCGCGACCGTGGAAGGTGTTTGAGACGCGCGGCAGCCAATACTCGGGTCGGTTCAGGTGAACAGCGCGAACTTGAGATTGGAGATTAGAGATTGGAGATTGAATCTCCAATTTCCAATCTCTAATCGCGAGCGTCAACACGCCATTGTCCGGCGCGACGAAAATCGTTTCGCCGATTTGAATGGCAATCGGTCGGCGCGCGCTGCCAACGCCGGGGTCAACGACGACGACGTGAATCGCGTTGGCTGGAAAGTATTTGACCGCGTTCGCAAACAGAAACGCGCCTTGGGCAATGTTCTGCGGCGCGATGTCGTGCGTAATGTCAACGATGGTCGCGTGCGGGTTGATGCCAAGAATGACCCCTTTCATCATCCCGACAAATCCATCGCTCAAACCAAAGTCAGTGGTCAGCGTGATGACACGATTCATGACAAACTCCGAACGATTTTACGTTTCACGTTTTACGTTTTGTTTTCCCCGTCACTCGCCACTCGTCACATTTTCCAGTATAATCCCCTGCAACTCCGCTGTCAACGCGCGCACCGCGAACGCGCGCGCGGGGTTATAGCGTCCGGGGAGGGGCAATGGCGAAGACGCTGGTAGTACTGAATCCGATTTCTGGTTTAGGTCGCGCCGCGAAACTTGAGCGCTCGATTCAGACCGCGCTGCGCGAAGGTGGTCTGGCGTTCGATTGGGTACGTACGCAGGCGCCGCGCCACGCGATCGCGCTGGCGGAGCAAGCCAAGCGCGCGGGCTGCGAAACGATCATCGCGGTCGGCGGCGACGGCATTATCCACGAACTCGTCAATGGCATCCTACGCGCGAGCGACGGCAACGCCGACGGAACGCTGGGCGTCATTCCAGTCGGCTCTGGCAACGACTTTGCCAAGATGATTCCGCTCCAACCCGATTGGCAAGCGGCAGCGCAGCGCATCCTCGCCGGCAACACGCGCTGGTTCGACGTGGGCAAGCTCACCGCCGACAAGCCGGCGGAAGGGGGCGGTGCCGCGCGTTACTTTGCCAACACCTTCGACACCGGCTTTGGCGCGCAGGTGTCCAAACATTCCCACATTCCGTATCTGACCGGCACAGCGATGTATCTCGTTGCCATCCTCAAGACGCTCGCGGACTATGCCGTGCCGCGTCTCAAGATCGAATTCGCCGACCACACGATCGTCGAACAGCCAAGCACGATGACGGTCGCCGCCATTGGGCGCTGTTTCGGCGGAGGTTTTTGGATCGCGCCGCAAGCGCAAGTGGACGATGGCTTGCTCGACATCATCATCGCGCAGGGCTTGGGGCGCGTCGGCATTCTGCAATTGCTGCCGAAGGTGATGCAAGGCACCCACATTGGCGATCCGCGGATCCAGTTTTTCCGTTCGCCGCGCATCGTCATCACGTCACCCGATCCGCTCGCGGTCGAGGTGGACGGCGAAGTTCCCTGGGTGGACGCGCATCGGCTGGAAATAGAACTCCTGCCAAAACGGCTACGCGTGATCTGCTGACGCACCACGCACCACGCCATACGTGCTGCGTGGTGCGTGTTCCGTTGACTCTCTCAAGATGGCTTTCGCTTTCCTCTTTGCCTTGCTGGTTGCTTACCTCCTCGGCTCGATTCCCTCCGGCGTCATCATCTCGCGCGTCTTTGCCAAGCGCGATGTGCGCGATATCGGCAGCGGGCATACCGGCGCGCTGAATACTTTTCGCGCGGCGGGATTTCTCCCCGCGGCGTTCGCGTTTCTTGCCGACACGGGCAAAGCGATCGTCACCTTGGAAATTGCGCGCGTTGTCACCGCGAGCGATTGGGGCGTCGCGCTCGCTGGGATCGCGGTCGTCATCGGGCATTGCCTGCCGATCTATACGCGTTTTCACGGCGGCATGGGCCTTGCCACTGGCGGCGCGGCGCTCTTCTGGCTCGATGCGCCAGTCTTGTTCGCGCTCATCCTCGCGTGGTTTCCTCTGAGACTCATCCTCAAGCACTCGCCGCGCGCGTCCATGGCGGTCGCGCTGCTGCTGCCCGCGCTCCTCGGCGTAACAAACGCGCCCGCGCCGACGCTTGGCTTTGGCATCGGCGCGGGCGCGGTGTTGTTCTTGCGGCACCTGGGAGATTGGAGGCGGTAGACGCCTGGTGACTACCAAAATCCAAACAGTCACAAAGAGCACTGGGAAGACAGAGAAACAATAATGGTTCTCTGTGACCCTTGTGTCCCCTGTAGCGAGAAACGGGTAATCACCGCTTCGCCGTCCCTTTGCCCTCGCCGAAATTTCCCAATTTCGCCGACCTGAGATATAATGAGGCGGGTCGGGAGGTTGGCATTGCTTCGCCGGCTTGTGCCAAAATCCAATCGTTCTGAATAGGGGTGACCCGGCGCGCCTGTGCGCGTAGGGGTTGCGCGCAATGGAGCCGCGTCCATGCAAGTCTGGTACTTCACGCCCTCCTCCATCAGTTACCTCGCACAGTTCATTCTGACGCTGGCGATCGCCGCGTACCTCGCACAATTGGCGCGGCGCTTGCGGAAGCAACAGATCGAATGGACTGCCACCGCGCTCCTCGCCGGTTTCTTCGCGGGATGGACCCTCTTTGACCTGCTTGCCTTCTTGGAAGTTTCCCTCGATCCCAGTCTGCGTCTCTTTGCGTTGTATGGACAGTCTCCCGCCGTCGCACTCGGCTTGGTGTTTCTCCTGCAATTCGTGTACCGCTTCCCGACCGGCGCGCGCGCGCTCACCTGGGAATCCCGCATCGTTCTGGGACTGTCGTTGTGGCACTTGTGGCGGGAATCTACGTATGCCGTTCAACGCCTGACCCTGCTCGCCGATTGGGATGTCCAGTATCGCGTCGGTGACCTGGATGAAGTGCTCGCGTTGGAGTTTCTGTGGGTATTCGTGGTTGCGTTGCGACAAACGGTGCGCGCGTCCAATCTCCAATCCCCAATCTCCGACCTCCAATCCTTCGACTCCGCTCAGGACAGGTCTCCAAGCTCCAANNCTCCAATCTCCAACTTCCATCCAAACGCTGCTGCACTTTTCAGCGTCGCTCCTCAAGGGCGCGCTCACCTTGACCATCAACACGCTCCACGCGCTCGTGTTCCCCCGGGGGCGTCCCGCGCGCGCAGTGCGCGATTTCGCGATCATCTTCCTCGTTTTCTTCCTGCTCAGCCAGGTTCACATCGCGCGTTCCTGGTCTGGAGTTCCGAACGAAGTGCGCGAGATCGGCGTCTCGCTGTTCGCGTTGTTCGCGCTCTTTGCCGCGGTGCTCCTCTATCTCAACGCGCTCCCGGAAACGACTACCTTCATCACCCGTCTAGTTGGCGTCACGCTCGTCACGCTTCTCGCGATTGTCGGCGCGGTGGGGTGGCTGATTTTTCCGTATCTACTGAATACGGCTACGGTGGACGCGCCGTTGCGCCAACACCAAACGCTGCGTTTTGCGCCGAACGCGCAGGGCGGCTACGACGTGCGCGCGCTGCCGTTCGCGTTTGAAATGGATTGGGGCGCGCGATTGGAACGCGGCGACGAAGGTGAGCAACAGCGCGCCGTCCAACTTGCTTTTGCTTTTCCCTTTTACGGTCAGAGTTTTCGCACGGCGTATGTGGTAGACAACGGGATGGTCGGTCTCGGCAGGGCGGTGGACTGGAAAGATGTCTTTTACTATTACGGTCCAACCCCGGCGATCTTTCCACTGTACTTTGACGTGCTGCCCTGGGAAACATCCAATGTACGGGTCTTTGCCAAAAGCGGCGCCGAGCGGCTAACCTTGACGTGGGATCGTGTACCGGGGGTGGATCAACGGAACACGTTCACTTTCCAACTCGTCCTCTACCCCGACGGAATCTTCGACATTACCTTCCGTGACATCGCGATGCGCGCCACTGACCTGTACGACACCACCAATCCCAGTGGGATCACCGGCGCAGTGCCGGGCGCAGGGCAACCGGCGCAACACGTCAACCTCGCCACCGACTTGCCTTACAGCGGCGTGGCGGGCGCGGGCGTCGTGGACAATCTCTATCTCCGCTTGCGCGACCAGATTCATCAACCGCTCGCTCCTCTCGTCTATCTCATCCTCGTGAGCGCGCTGATCATCCTCCTCGGCTTTCCCGTGTTCCTCCAGCAAAATCTGGTCCAGCCGCTCGCTGCATTGCTGGAAGGCGTGAAGCGGGTCAACGCCGGCGATCTCAACGTGACGACGCCGGTGCAATTCTCTGACGAGATCGGTTTCCTCACCAACGCGTTCAATGCAATGACCCAATCGCTGCGGGCGGAGCAAGTCCAATTGCGGAAGGCATCCGAGGAATTGCGCGGGTTCACCACATCGCTCGAGGCGCGCGTGGCTGACCGCACGCGTGAATTATCCGCGCTCTACGACGTGTCCACGATCGCCACGCGCGCGCAGAGCCAGGAAGCCCTGCTCAACGAATCGTTGACGCGGCTAATGGACGCAATGCAGTGCGATGTGGGAGCGATTCTGCTCGCGACGGAGAAGAGTCAAGCGGAGTCGCAGCACCTACGGATTGTCGCGCATCGCGGTTTTCCCCCCACGGTGCCACTGGATCGCGAGATGACGCCCGCCGCGAATGGCTTGTTCGCGCTGATCTGCGGGGAACGCCAGCCCGTGCTCATTCCCGATCTTTCGACCGACCCGCGCGTGCCGGCAGCCATGCGCGCCCTCGGCTCGTTCGCGCTGTTGATCGCGCCGGTCCAGACCGAGGACCAGGTCTTGGGCTTGGTCGGTTTGATGCGCGGACCGGAGCAGGCGTTCAGCGCGGAGCAAGTCGCGCTGTTGGCGACGGCTTCGGGGCAAATGGGCGTGGCGATCCAGAGCCAGCGTTTGCGCCAGACCGCGCAACAGTCCGCGCTGTTGGGCGAGCGGCAGCGCCTGGCGCGCGATCTGCACGACTCGGTAACGCAGGCGTTGTACGGCGTGACGCTCTTCGCGCAAGCCAGCCGTAGTTCCATCCGCGCCGGCAATCTGCCGCTGACCAGCCAATACCTCGACCGCTTGAGCGAAACCGCGCGCCAAGCCCTCAAAGAGATGCGCTTGCTGATTTTCGAACTGCGCCCCTCGTTGTTGGAACAAGTCGGACTCGTCGGCGCGCTGCAACAACGCATGGAGGCGGTCGAGCGGCGGGCGGGCGTCACCGCCGAGTTCCACGTCGAGGGGATCGCCGAACTGCCGGTCGCGCTGGAGAACGACATCTACCAGATCGCGCAGGAGGCGCTCAACAATATCCTCAAACACTCCGGCGCATCGTGGGTCGCCTTGCGGCTGGCAATGGCAGACCGCACCCTCCGTCTGACGATTGCCGATGACGGCAGGGGCTTTGACCCGGCGGTAATCGACGAAACCGGTGGGATTGGATTTGCCAGCATGCGCGAGCGCGCCGGGCGTCTGGGCGGAGAGTTGCAGATCGAATCCAAGCCGGGCGCGGGGACGCGGGTCTCGCTGACGGTGCCGGTGCGGGAGAGCAAATGAATCATCGGATCAGGGTACTGGTGGCAGACGATCACTCGATCGTGCGGGAAGGATTACGCGCGGTGATCAATGGCGAGCGGGATATGCAACTGATCGGCGAAGCCGGGGACGGCGAGGAGGCGCGGGAAAAAGCGCTGGCACTCCAGCCCGACATCATCCTGATGGACCTCTTTATGCCGCGCAAGGGTGGCATAGATGCGATTCGAGAAATCAAGCAGGCGAATCCGCACGCGCGCATTTTGGTCCTGACCAGTTATAGCGACGAGGCGCTGGTGTTCAGCGCGATCCAAGCCGGCGCGCTCGGCTACCTGCTCAAAGACACCTCGGCGCAGGAACTGCCGGAGGCGATTCGCTGTGTGTATCGCGGGGAGCCGTCGGTAGATCCCGCGGTCGCCCGCAAACTGATCTTGGGGTTTGGCAAGGCGCGCGGCGGCGTACCGGAAGAAAACGGCTTGACAGAGCGAGAAAGAGATGTGGTCAGACTCGTCGCGCGCGGACTGGGCAACCAAGCCATCGCCGATCAGTTGTGCGTCGCGGAGCGGACGGTGCGTTTTCACGTCGGCAATATCCTGGCGAAATTGCATCTGGAGAACCGGACCGAGATCGCGTTGTATGCGCTGCGGACGGGCTTGGTGCGGCCGGAGGGCTAGAGATTAGAGACTTGTCCTGAGCGGAGTCGAAGGATTGGAGGTTGGAAGATAGAGGTTGGAAGTTGGAGACGTGTGTCCAACTTCCAACTTTTAATTTCCAACTTCCAACCTCCATACTCAAGACCTACCTGTCTCCTACGACAGGATAATTCTGCGCAAAGACTGTCGTTCAAGACAGTGTCGCGGTAGGAAAAATGGATTATACTGCCTAATGGATTTTGATTGTCAAGATCTTTCAGGGGATTTGTGTCCGGGAACTCGCACGACCTCACCGCGCTTGGCTGGGACTCGGCGCATCTCGGCGAAGCCATCGAAGCGCTGGCGCGCCGGGCGCGGCTTTTGCCGCACCCCGCGCAAGCCCCCGCGCCCCCCGACGATCTCGCCTCCACAGACCCTGCCGCGCTCGCGCAGTGGGTGGATCTGGTCGCCGCCCAATTGGGCATCGAAGCCGAACCGGTCGCCGCCGCCTACGCCGATGCGGAGCGCTTGGTGTGCGGCGTCGCGCCGGCGCTGCTGCGCCTTCCCGATTCCTCGCTTGACGCGCCTCCCCGTTTCCTCGCGCTCGAAAAGAGCAACCCCCGCCGCACAACGCTCATCGCGCCTGATCTATCCGTTCATCACGTTTCGCCGTACATCGTCCGCCGCGCGCTCTGCACGCCGCTCGAACAGCCGCGGCGGCAGGTGATCGGCGAATTGCTGGATCGCGCCGGCGTCGCCCCAGAGCAGCGCGAACGCGTCGGCGCGTCGATTTTAGCGGAGCAACTGAGCGATGCGCCGCTGGGCGGTGGTTGGTTGCTGCGGCTTTCGCCCGCGGCGAGTGTTTGGCAACACGCGCGCCAAGCGCGTCTCTTGCAGCCCTTTTTCGCGATCATCGGCGGCGACCTCATTCGTCAAGCGCTGCTCCTCTTCACCTGGTGGGTCATCGGCCGCAGCGTGTTCGTTGGCGCCTTGGATTCTGGATGGTGGTGGGCGTGGGCGCTGCTCTTGTTCACCGGCATCCCGTTCCAACTCCTCATCACTCGCGCCCAGGGTCAATTCGCGACCGGCTTGAGCGGTATCTTCAAGACGCGTTTGCTCCATGGTACGCTGAAATTGCAGCCGGAAGAAATTCGCCATCAAGGGCTGGGACAATTCCTGGGGCGCGTCATGGAAGCGGATGCCGTCGAACTGCTGGCAGTCAGCGGCGGGCTGACGGCGCTGGTCTCTGTGATCGAACTGGCGATCGCGGCAGCCGTCTTGACGATCGGCATGGGCGGTTGGGTGCACGCGCTGCTTCTGGTCGCGTGGGTCTTGCTGACGGCGCTGCTCGGCTGGCACTACTGGGGGACGAACCGCGCGTGGGTTTCCACCTATCGCACTATGACCAACGATCTGGTCGAGCGGATGGTAGGGCACCGCACGCGGCTGGCGCAAGAAGACCCCGCGACCTGGCACGCGGAAGAGGATCGCGAACTGGATCGGTATTTGCATCTTTCCGAACGCGTGGATCGCGCCGGGATGCTGCTCGCGGCGGTGCCGCGCGGTTGGATGGTCGTCGGACTGGGCTGGATTGCCTTCACCTTCCTCGCGGCGGAAATTTCCCCCGTGCAATTGGCGATCAGTTTGGGCGGCGTCCTGCTCGCGCTGCAAGCGCTCACGAGCGTCATCGCCGGCGTTCAGAACGTCGTCGCGGTCACGCAGGCGTGGGACCAGGTCGCGCCGCTGTTCCACGCCGCCGCCCGGCGCGAAGAGATCGCCTCCATTCTTCTCCCCCCGCAAGCCGAGCCGAGCGGCGCGCGCCCCCCGCACGAAACGGAAACCGCGCAAGCCGACCGCGAAAGCAAAGCGGACTCGGCGGCTCAGGCGCTGCTCGTCGCCAAAGAGATCTCCTTCCGCTACCGCGAGCACGGACAATCCATCCTGAATCAGTGCAATTTGCAGATCGGGCGAGGCGAGCGCCTTTTGCTGGAGGGACCTTCGGGCGGCGGCAAGTCCACTCTGGCGGCGGTCTTGTCCGGTTTGCGCGTGCCTGAGTCGGGGCTGTTGCTGTTGTGGGGCTATGATCGTTCTAGTCTCGGCGCCGCGGCGTGGCGGCAACGCATCGCGGTTGCGCCCCAGTTCCACGAAAACCATGTCTTTACCGGCACGTTTGCCTTTAATCTGTTGATGGGGCGGCGCTGGCCGCCGACCCCAGCGGATATTGAGGAAGCGGAGCAGGTTTGTCGCGAACTGGGCTTGGGCGATTTGATTCGCCGCATGCCTTCCGGCTTGCAGCAAATGGTCGGCGAAAGCGGCTGGCAATTGTCGCACGGCGAG
>DHFK01000011.1 GCA_002400365.1 Anaerolineales bacterium UBA4826
AGCAGTGGTACATCACCAGTAAACAGTGAGCAGTGTTCCGTAGATTGGAGCGCGCCGTCACGTCAGCGGAAGCAACGCTCATTACGTTCTCCAAAGCAAGACCTGGAAGGTTTCCAAGACCTTCCAGGTCTATTTTTCTATCGCTCGCGCTCGTCGCGGATCAGCAGCGTGAGCGCCCAACTGACGAGACTGACGACCAGCGCGCCGAGAAATGCCGCCCAGAACCCATCCACCATAAAGCCGAGGTTGAGTTGTTGCGCGAGCCAGCCGGTGAGCGCAAGCATCACCGCGTTGATGACGAAGGTGAACAACCCAAACGTGAGCGCGATCAAGGGGCAGGTGAGCAGCGTCAGCAGCGGACGCACCAGCGCGTTCACCAGACCGAAGATGAACGCGACGACCGCAATCGTTTTCCAATCGCCGTCGAAGCGCAAGCCGGGGATACCGACTTGCGTGGCGGCGAAGAGCGCGATGGCATTGATGATCAAGCGAAGTAGAATGTGTCGCATGGGTTGCCTCTAAGCAGAATTGTCATTGCGAGCGAAGCGAAGCCGCGTAGCGTCCAGAGTGCTTCGGGGATTACTTCGTCGCCACACATCTCGTAACGACAGACAGTTTCATTCCTCTCCCGTCAACTTGCGAATCGCGTCGTCTACGCTCAATTCGCCGCGCGCGATCGCGTCCAGAATTGCCTGGCGCTCTGGCGAGCCGGCTGCGGGACCGCGCGGCTTGTCTTCGACGCGCCCTTCAGCGGGTTCCCGATCGTGCTTATGCTGATGCCCGTGCCGGCGCATCTTGAACATCCACCCATGCTTGCCATGTCGCCCGGGAAAACCAAAGCCGCCCGTGGATTGTCGGACCGATTGCTGCACCTCCGCCGCAATCTGCTGACCCATCCGCGCAAAGGGCGCGCCGCAAAATTCCGCGACTGGGCGCCACTCTTCCGCCCCGCTCTGGCGCACGATCACGTCGCCGTCGGTGGACTCGGCTTGGATTTTGACGCCGCCGTTGCCGAGCGTGCCGCGTAGATGGCTTTCGTCTTCTTCGATTACCTTGATGCCGGCGCGCGCCACCAGATCGCCGCGCGGCGCGTCCAAGATGATTTCGGCGTCCGCTTTTTCAGGCAGGTTGATGACCACGTCCCCTTTCGCGCGCAGCGCCAGCCCGGCGACGGTGTCGAATGAAATGACAGCATCGCCTTCAATGTCCTCTGCCGCCACGACGTCCCGCACGCCCGACGCGATGAAATCGCCGCCGACGCGCTCGATTGCCACGCGCCCGCCAACGCCGCGCAGATTTACATCGCCCTCCACTTCGTCTAGGGTCAGCGCGCCGCGCACTCCCCGCGCGCTGAGGTCGCCGCCAAGCGTTTGAATCGTCGCCATACCAACATCGCCCAGACTTGCATCCCCTTCGATCTCCTCGACTTGCGCGTTCGTAACGTCGCGCAGCGCGACATCGCCTTTCCACTTGCCCTCGCCCCTTAACGCTGTGACCCCTCTCGCGCCGAGATCGCCATCCACGTCGCGCGCGACGGTCTCGCCGCGCAGGTTACGCAGCGCGACATCGCCGCCGATGTTGGCGAGTTCGACGCGTCCGGCGAGATCGTCCACGCGGATATCGGCTTCGCAATCGGCGAACGTGATCGCCGCCGCGCGCGGCGCACGCACCGTCACTTTGCTCGCGTTCTCGACGCAGATCGTATCACCTTCCTGTCGCGCCGGGTAGTCCACGGCGACGCTGTGCGCGTCGTCCCAACCGATGACGGTCACGCGGTTGTGACACGCGCGAATTTGAATCTTGACGTTCTCAGAAACGGTAAACGTTTGCTGAGGCATGGTATCCTCCTATGGTCCGTAGTAGGCGATTCATCGCCGTCATAACGCGCAAGCGCGCGTTACAAACGCGCTTATTCGATGAACACTTCGACGTGTTCGCCATCTTCTTCATCTTCTACGTCAACGATCTTGCCCTCGCTGCCACTCTTGATCGCATCTATGATTTGATGCATGTCGAGTCCTTCCAAGCCGGCGGGCGCGAACTTGGCGCCCATCTTCATCCCGACATCCACCAAGCCCAGCGGAATGTTGACGTTCACCTTGCGCCGGCCGCTCCTCAAATCGGTCACGCGCACGCGGAACCATTTGCCGCTGGTGGACGGTGAGGGCTGCGGCGTTTTGGGGCTCGCGCGATCCTTGCCCTCGAGCGCAGCCAGCAACTTGGCCCCCTCCTCCGCGGTAATCTGTTTCGCTTCGATCATTTTCAAGATTTGCATACGTTCGTCTGGCGTTGCCATTTTCAACCTCCAAAAAGCGTGGCGTCTGTCGAGCGACGTGTGACGAGGATTTATGGCCCTCGCCGCGCGTCACCCGCCTAGCGTCACACGATATATACCTGCACTCGCTCGCCTTTGTCTTCCACGTCCACGGTCATGCCGCGCCCACTCCTCAGTTCGCTTTCGAGCGCATTGAAAAGGTCATCCGGGTTTTCCCAGAACGCGTCGAATTTCATCCGCGCCGTGCTGACCTTGGCGCGCCGCGGTCGGGGCATCGCGAAACGCGCGAACCACAGTCCCAGGCGCACCAAACCCAACGGAAAGGGTATGCCAAAGCGAATCGCGCGGCGACGCTTGCGCGCGTTTTCGATATTCACGTACAGCCAGTGCTCCGAGTGCGCGCTTGCCGCGAGCGCGAGCAGGAGCGCGCCAGCCAGCAGAATCGGCAGTCCCAGGACCAGCCAGAGGATGTTCGCGTGAACCGTCGTCGCAATAATCCACGCGCCAAAGAAAACGACGAGGACGCCGGCGATCAGCGGATAGACCCAGATGCGCCGCATCCACAACGGTATTTCGGTTTCGTCAAAATGCGGCGCCGCGTCATATTCAATCATAGGTGGCGGCGCGTTCAAGCGCGCGTCGGCTTCATCGGCGCTGATCTCGCCGCGTTCCAATTGTCTCAAGACTCCCAACGTGTCAGCGTTGTCCATTTATTGTTCCTTTCCGCAGGACAAGTTTGCCAAGCCTGTCCTACAGTACCAATTCCATCAAGGTCAGCCCGTTCAAGAATCGAAATCCCCGGCGCTCCAACGCGGCGATCAATTCCGGGTGCGAGTCGGCGGCGTCGGCGCGGATCTCGCGCGACGGCAAGCGCGCCAGGTCTTGCAGCGCGACCGCGACCAATTCCTCTTCGACGCTGCCGCGAAATTCGGGATGGGTTTGAATCGCGAGGCGATGCGATGCGGCAAAGTGCTGTCCGCGCGTGAGCACAAGCCCGGCGAGTTTACCCTCGCGTTCTAACGCCCAGCGATGCGTCGTCTGCCCGGTAAAGAAATCCGCCAGCGCTTCGGTAAAGCGCTCGTCCCACGCGAGTTCAAAATCGGTCTGGCGTGAACGGTACGCTTGAACGCGCGCGGGCGTTGCCGCGCGAACGAGTTCAGCAACGGCGCGGCTGTCGGAAGAGCGGAGGGGGCGAACCTCACCCCCTTCCCTCTCTATCCCCCTCCCTCCTCTCCTAAAACTGAACTTCGTTTCAGGAGAGGGGGGAGGGGGTTGGGGGGTGGGGGGTGAGGCAAGCGTCCACTCTCCACGCATTTCCAGCGCGTTGAATCCCAGGTCTTGGTACAATTTGATCGCGCCCGGGTTGTTGGGTCGAACGTTCAAAAGTATGACCCGTCCCTGCTGCTGCCGGATGCGATCAATCGCCGTCTGCATGAGCGCGCGCGCGATGCCTTGTCTTTGATACTCGGGCTTGACCGCGACATTGCTGATGTAATACCGGTCGTTGCGGCCGTGGCGCGCGGTCAGCGTGAGATTGCCGACGATTTTGCCCTCTTCGACCCAAACAAAGCCATCGGTTGGCTCGGCAAAGCCGGGCGCATAGTTCAGTGTCCATAGCAAGATGCCGACTTCGCGCATGACCGGCAGATCGGAGAATGGAAAGTTGCGTTCGGGTCGAAACGCTTCTTCGAGCAGATGCGCGACGCCGTTCAAATCGGTGGCGGGGTTGAACGGGCGCGCGCCGCGAAAGGCAGATTTGGATTGACTGAGCGCACGAGCAACCACAATCGTCTCCTTATTCCGGCTGTAACATCCGGATCGCGTCGTCGGCAGTAATCTTGCCTTGCGCGAGATCGTCCAACACGGCTTGACGTTTCTCCGGCGCAATCGCCGCGGCTTCTTCCTTCGGTTCTGCGCCGGGTTCATAGCCCATCGCGCGAATGATTTCGGTCAGCCGCGCGCGCACGGTCGAATAGGGCATCTGCAATTCTTCACCGACTTTGAACGCGTTGCCGCGATTCTTGTATCGTGAAACCCAAATGCACATTCGTTGCGCTCCAATCTCCTGCAATTGACCTTTCCCTGATTGGTGCAGGGCAACCTCTGCCGATTGCGCCGCAACTGACAAGCACGATGATCGTGTAGCACGCAACGGGACGCTGGTAATGCAAGTGCCATTCACGCTGACCCACCGATAATGCCAAAAAGCCGCCGCGTCCCGTTGTGCAGAGTAGTGATAACAGTAACCATTGATAAATCGGCCTCCATGCCTATGAGTGCGGCGTAGGTCGGCTTATCCATCGTCGCGCCGTCAAAGCAAATGGTTTTTATGGCACGGTAGTATTGTCTGGCCGAAAGGCTTCTTCTAATAAGCGGGCGACCGACGCCAGATCGCGTCCCGGATCGAACAGGCGCGCACCCTTGAAATCGGTCGACCGGCCGGCTAGAGCGACCACGACGGCTCCCTCACGACTCGCCCTGCAATTGTCTGACCGCGTCTTCCGCGGTCAGCTTGCCGCGCGCGACGTCGTCGAGAATCGCCTTGCGCTTCTCGGGCGCCATCGGGGGCATTTCTTCCTTGGGCTCCGCGCCCGGCTCAAAACCCATGGCCCGAATGAGCTCGGTCAAGCGGGACCGCACGGCAGAATAGGGCATGCCCAGCTCTTCGCCCACCTTGTAGGCGTTGCCGCGGTTCTTTATAAAGGTCTCTATGAACTGAATCTCATCGGCGGTAAAAAGCGAGAGACGGCCGATCGTAAATTGACCGCCGATGTCCGTGCCGCAGGCGCGGCATTCCAAATGGGTGACGATCAGTTCTTTTCCGCAGACTGGGCACTTGCCGAATATCTGGTTCATCTGCAAATTCCTCCCGTTTTCGTGCAATTATTTTACCACATAATCAACATTTGTCAATATGTAAGAATATTTTGTTTTGGAACTGGCTATACTTTCCATAAAAAATAGCCTTCCGGAAGACCGGGAGGCGCTTTTTGCTCGTGTTTTCCTAAAGATACTGGATCAGATCATTATGCTCTCTGACGGCTCCGACCAACTTGGGGCGATGATCTTCAGGCAAGACTGAGGACATACGGATTTGCCCCTTCGTGCAACCATTGAGCGCATGACACAATTACAGATCTACCGGTCGGATCCGCTCATAGAGCTTGCAAGCATTCGAGCGTGGCCGCCACTTACAGTCCGCGGACCAACTCAATTTGCCATACGGGACCCCGGCGTGACCGCTTCACGCATCCTGAGCGCGGCATCGCTCTATCACAAACCTGGATCATCTCGCGTACGCGCCGCACTTGCCATGCACACTCCGACGTAGACGTCGCTGAACATTACGCTCCAATCGCTGCTCGCGATAGCCTTTTGTTGGACCAAGAGGGAATCTATGCAATACCGCAAAACTCACTAGGGGTTGACGAATCAGGGAACTTGGGGGAAACTGTCCCTACGTGATTACACACCTGCGGAGCGAGCCATGCGAACCCCCAAGACATTACTTCGAACTTCACCGACGATTTACACATGTGAATTGCAGGTCTGTCCGCGGTGCAACGGCGCACTGAAGACCGTCGATTATTGGAACGGACTGAAAACTGTTCAAACCATGTCCGCCGTGCTGACGATTGCTTACCGCCCCAAAGTGTGCAGCACGCTCACGGGCGAGGAATGTGCGCGTCCCTTGCCTTCGGCGCAATGGCAACAAATCGCTCCGAAATACAGTACCTATGGCTATGATGTCATTGCGCAAATCGGGTGGGAACGCCAACAGCACCACCTCCCTTTTGAAACCGTTCATGCGTATTTGAAGGAACACGTGCAGATTAGTGAAACCTACGTCCGCTATTTGTATCATCACAAATACTT
>DHFK01000204.1 GCA_002400365.1 Anaerolineales bacterium UBA4826
CCCCTCCCCCTCTCCTGGGCTGAAGTTCAAGCCCAGGAGAGGGGGAGTCGGGTACGGGGGGGAGGGGGTGAGGCAATCAGGAGGTCTGGTTGTCCCCACTTGAACTTGTCCCCATTCTAAAGCAGCATCGGCAATTTGCGATCCTGGCATCATTCGGTCTGGCGCTGCTGTACGCTGAAGAGGGCTGGGCGAGTTACAGTTTTTGGTCGCATCGCCCGCTCAATCAAGCGTTGCTGCTGATTGCGGTAATCATGCTGATCGCATTTGTCGGTTATCTCATTTCCTTTCTCTTTCCGCCGACCCTCGTCTCAGCAACCTGGGATCATCCGCGCCCCTGGGGCGTATTTAGCAACGTGGCGGCGTGGTCCGCCGGGATTACCATCGGCGTCAACGTGATTGCCTATGCCGCGCTGCTCTACCTCGTGCAATTCGACTTGACCGCCAGTTACAACCTGCTGCGCGACATCTACGTCTATACGCTCTTTGGCATGATCTTTTTTCACGGCATGTTGCTCTACGTGCGCTACATGCACTATCTCTACTCGATGCCCGATTTCATCCAGCCGATCAAGGTCATCGCGGTCTCAGTCGGGCTGGGCATTGTGATGCTCATCGTCGGCGGATTTCTGTTCCTGCTCGACCTCTACCACTTTGAGAACGCGCCGGCTGCCATCCAGCCGCTGCTGGGATTGCACGTCTATGCCCGCGCGCTTTACGCGCTGACGCTCGCGCTCGCCGCGTACGCCTGGCATCTGCGCTGGATCGCGGACCATTGACACAGGAGGAACAATGCGTACACCCATCGTTGCTGGCAATTGGAAGATGAACAAGACGATCGCCGAGGCGCGCGCGTTGGTCACCGCCATGCGCGAAGACCTCGCCCGTCTCGCCGCGACCGGCAAAGCGGAAATCGTCTTGTGCCCACCGTTCGTTTCGATTCCCGAAGTCGCCGCGTTGGTCAAAGGCACGCCGCTACACGTCGGCGCGCAGAATTTGTTTTGGGAAACCAAAGGCGCGTTCACCGGCGAAATCGCGCCGCCGATGCTGAACGAAATCTGCGACTATGTCATCCTCGGACACTCGGAACGGCGGCAGTATTTTGGCGAGACCGATGAAGGGGTCAACAATAAAGTCAAAGCCGCGCTCGCGCATCACCTCAAGCCGATTGTCTGTGTCGGCGAGAACCTCGCGCAGAATGAAGCGGGTCAGACCCAGACCGTGGTCGGCGCGCAGGTGCGCGCCGCGTTCAAGGAGATTGCGCGCGACGATGCGCGCGGCATCGTCATCGCCTACGAACCGATCTGGGCGATCGGCACCGGCAAAGCCGCCAGCGGCGCGGGCGCGAACGCGGTGATCGGCTTGACGATTCGCGGCGCGCTCGCCGATCTGTACGACGAAGCCACCGCGCAAGGCGTGCGCGTGCAATACGGCGGCAGCGTCAGCCCCAAGAACGTCGCGGAATTCTTCGCGCAGCCCGAGATTGACGGCGCGCTCGTCGGCGGCGCGAGTCTGGTCGCGGCGGACTTTATCGCCATTTGCCAAGCGGCGGTCAAATAGGTCACATCTTACGCTTTACGTTTTGCGCTTTACGAACGGACTGCCGTAAAGCGTAATGCGTAAAACGTAATGCTCTCATGGCCATCGTCATCTTTGCCGTCGTTTTCGCGCTGACCATTCTGCTGCAGCAGTGGCTGCATCGCCACATTCAGGGATTCGCGCTCGCGCTGACCGGCAATCCGGGTTGCGCGCTGCGCTTGCTGTTTTATTTGCTGCTGCCCGGGATTCTGCTCCACGAGGCGAGCCATTACGTCGTCGCGCGCGTCCTGCTCGTGCGCACGAACGGTATGCAGATTGGAATTGGGCGCGCCAAAAAGAAACAGGTCAGTCTCGGCTCGGTGAACATCCAGCGCGCCGATCCGCTCCGCGAAAGTCTGATCGGCATCGCGCCGTTCGCCGTCGGAATCGCGGCAATTTGGCTGATCGCCGCCATGGGCTTTGACCTGTGGCCCGACCGTGGCGTGTCGCTTGCGCTAATGCTCCAGCGCGTCCAGGAATACTCGCACGATTGGACCACCTGGCTCGACCTCTACTTGATCTTTGCGGTCAGCACCGCGATGATTCCGAGCGAATCGGATCGCGAGCCGTGGGGCCCCGTCATCACCTTTCTCGGCGTCGGCACCGCGATCCTGTTCCTGTTGGGCTGGACGCCGCGCGTGTCGCCCGACATCGTTCTGCTTGCGCGCAACCTGCTCGACGCGCTGACTTTTGCGCTGGGCATCGCGGTGATCGTCAACGGCGCGGTCGCGGTCGCGCTCTGGGTGCTCGAACAGACCGTCGCGCGCCTCAGCGGCAAGCGCGCGGAGTATCGGGTAAGAAGACGGTGATCAGTTATCAGTCGTCAGTAATCAGTCGTCGGTACTCAGACAAAAACCGCGGGGGGACTCGCGGTTTTTATCTGACGTCTATCGTCTGGTTTCTGTTAGCGGATTACTGATAACTGTTCACTGTTCACTGACTATTGATGTCTGACCCTCACCAACAAGAGCAACGCGCCCGCGCCGATGATGACCAGCGCGATCAGTTTGTAGACGCCGCTCGGCAGAATCAGCGCGAGCGCGCCAAAGAACGCGGTAAAGACATAGTACAACAGCACGATCGCGCGCTGCGACAAGCCCAGGTCGAGCAAGCGATGATGCAGATGCCCGCGATCGGCGACGAACGGCGATCTGCCCGCGCGCAGGCGGCTGACGATTTGCCACGCGACATCCAGGATCGGGATGCCCAGTACCAAGAGCGCGGTAGCCACTTTCGCCCCGCCGATGATCGAAAGCACGCCCAGCGCAAAGCCCAGCACGCCCGCGCCCGCGCTCCCCATGAAGATCCGGGCGGGATAAAAGTTGAACAAGAGGAATCCAAGCGTACTGCTGACCAGCGCGAGCGCAAGCAGCGCCAGGGAATTCTGTTCCAGTCGAAAGGTGTGCGCGAACATAACGGCGCCGGCGATGACAACGACACCCGCCGCCAGTCCGTCAATGCCGTCGAGCCAATTGATCGTGTTCATCATCCCGGCGAGCCAAAACAACGTCAACAAGACGGCGAACCAATCCTCAAGCGCAAGCGCGCCGCCGAAGGGATTCGGGATTTCGCGGATCATGACGCCGGCGGCAACGGCGCTGGCGGCGGCAATGATTTGCGCGATCAATTGCGGCAGCGACTTGAGTTCGTGATGATCGTCGTACGCGCCGACCACGAACATGATCACGCTGCCAAGCAGCAAGCCGAGGAGGCGCGGCATTTCGAACGGATCGCTGCGCGGGTAGAGGAGGGAAACTCCGACGGCGGCACAGAACGCGGGGAATACGGCAAGCCCGCCCAGCCGCGGCGTGGGTCGGTCGTGCACACGCCGCGCCGCCGGTTGGTCCACTGCGCCGGCGCGCCGGGAAACCGCGACAGCCAGCGGCACGAGCGCGATGGCGGACAGAAACCCCGTGACAAAGACAAGCAGAAAAATCATTTCGGTATGGCGCGGCTCATTCTATCCCACACCGCGCAACGTGTCAAAGCAGCGGTAGCACCCCACGCAATCCTGGAGGTCTGATCTGCCACAACCACACAGAATTCCACAGAAATTTTCCGTGTGATTCTGTGTGATGCTGTGGCTAACAAGTCGTTCGCGCACGCGAACGCGTCCACGATTCAATGTGGTGCTACCCAAAGCAGCGGCGCCCCGCGGAATCGTCTTAATTGCCTATTTGCGGAATACGGAATATAATAACGCCAGAAAGATGTACAGCGATTCGGCTTGGGAAACCGCATACACTCCGTCGCGCCGGGGCGCCCGCTTTGGCATTCTCGCCTTCTTGCTGGTGTCGCTGGTTGCCTGCGTATCGGCGGCGCTCGTCATTCCCGGCGGCTTGGGCCTCCTGGTCGGCTACCAGGAATTGCAAACTCAGAACCACGAGGCGGCGATCATTCATTTCAACCGCGGTTTGGGCTACCAGGCGGAGAACTATCCCGAGTTGGCGCGCAGCGAATTCGAGATTGCGCTCCGCTACGACAACACCTTTGAACCCGCCCAGCAAAAGTTGCGCGAACTCCAATCTACTGGCAACGGCGCAACCGGAACGCCCGCGGAAGACCGCGTCGCGGCGACGCTGTACAACGAAGCGCGTAACCTGGTCGCGCAAAAAGAGTGGGACGACGCGATTACGCGCCTGGAACAACTCCGCACGTTGAAAAGCGATTACCGCGCCGCCGAAGTGAACGATCTCCTGTTCCAGGCGTACTGGGGCGGCGGCAAAGCCGCCGTCGCCGCGGGGCAGATCGAACTGGCGCGCGGGCGTTTTGAATCGGCGCTGACGATTCGCAATGATAGCGAAGTGCTGCGCCAGCGCGACCTCGCAGTGTTGTATCTCGACGGTCAACAAGCCGCTGGCTACAATTGGCAGATCGCCATCCAAAAGTTTGCCGCGCTCTATCAGCAAGACCCGCACTATGACGACGTCGGCAAGCGCCTGTTCGATGCGCACCGGCAGTACGGCGATCTGGCGGCGAAACAGGGATCGCCCTGCCTTGCTGTACGAGAGTACGACGGCGCGCTGGCGATTACGAACGAGCCGACGCTGGCGCAAAAACGCGCGCAAGCGATGACGCTCTGCAAGCAAGCGATTTCCGCCACGCCCACCCCCGCTAGCGCGCTCGGCGTGGAGAATTACACTTGGAAGATTTCGCTTGGCAACGACAAGCCGTGCAATGGCTTGGGTGACGTGACCGGTTTCGTGCGCGATGCGCTGGGTCGTCTGCTGACTGGCGTGCCGGTCGGATACTATGCCGATGGCATCAGTCTGGTCGCGACGAAAACAAATGGGAACGGACAATATCAATTCGTGCTTGGTCAAGACCCGGGACTGGTGCATGTCGTCATTCTCGGCGCGGATGGAAAAACGCCCTCCAGTCTGGCAGCCGACGTGGAATATCCCGGTGGGAACAAGCCCGGTTGTCACGTGGTCGTGGATTGGCAAAAGGTGCAGTAGGGACAGGTCGCCGTGCCTGTCCTGGGCTGATACGGCGATTCGGGGTGATGGGGAAATGAAAAAGTTATCGCGCGTTCTGGCAATCCTGGCGGTCATCGCGGCATGGGCTTTGCCGTTCGGCGCGCGCGCCCAAAGCGGCGCGCACGTGGATGTTCTGACCGTGGAGGGCGCCATTGACACCTGGGTAGATGGTTACATCAACCGCGGCATCAGCGTTGCGGAACAGGACGGCGCGGAAGCCGCGATCATCATTCTGAACACGCCGGGCGGCTCGCTCAACGCGATGCAGAACATCACCACGCGGATGCTCAACGCGCGCGTACCGGTGATCGTGTACGTCGCGCCCGCCGGCGCGTGGGCTGGCTCGGCGGGGACGTTCATCACGCTCGCCGGCAACATCGCGGCGATGGCGCCGGGCACGACGATCGGCGCGGCGCACCCGGTGAGCGCGGGAGGCGAAAATATCACGGGGGATGAACGTGACAAGATCACCAACTTTTCCGTCTCGATCATCCAAAACATCGCGCGCCAACGCGGGCGCAATGCCGAGTGGGCAGCCAATGCGGTCAAGAGCAGCGTCGCCGCGACCGCGCAAGAAGCGCTCGACCTCAAGGTGATTGACTTGATCGCCAATGACCTCAACGACCTGCTGAACAAGGCGGATGGCAGAACGGTCAAGACCGGCGCGGGCGAAATGACGCTGCGGACGCAGCGCGTGGGCATCGAAAACATTGATATGAATCTCCCCGAAATCTTTTTGCACACGATCGTGGATCCCACCATCGCGCTGATCCTGCTCCAAATCGGCTTGCTCGCCATCGCCGTCGAATTGTACAATCCCGGCGCGACCGTTCCAGCCATCGTTGGCGGCATTTGTCTGGTTCTGGCGTTTGTCGCGCTCGGCAACTTGCCGGTGAACTGGGGCGGCGTGATTCTGATCGTACTCTCCGTCATCGTGTTTATCCTTGACGTCAAGATCAACAGCATCGTGCTGACCGGCGGCGGTCTGGTCATGTTCGTCCTCGGCGCGCTGCTGCTCTTTACGCCGCTGACCCCGCGCGCGCCGATGATCCCAGAAGTTACGATCTCGCCGTGGGTCGTGCTGGGATTGGGTGGGATGATGGCGACGTTCTTTTTGTTCATCCTCGGCGCGGCGGTGCGCGGGCGAAACTTTCCGGTGATTAGCGGCGCGGAAGCGCTGGCTGGCGCAAGCGGCGTCGCCATCTCGGAAATCGCGCCGAGCGGCATGGTGCGCGTGAAAGGCGAAGAGTGGAGCGCCGAGGCGCAGGAGGGCACAATCCAGAAAGGCGAATCCATCCAAGTTGTCAAAGTTGAAGGGCTGCGACTGAAGGTCACGAAAAAGTGACGTAGGCAACCATCCAAAGGAGGAGGCGTATGAATGCACAGTGGGCGTTCCTTTCGTGCGTGGGGTTTTTCTTCGTCTTGTTCGCCATCGTGCTGTTGTCCATGGCGATCAAGATCGTGCGCGAGTACCAACGCCTGGTCGTGTTTCGGCTTGGCAAGTGCGTGGGACAGCGCGGTCCCGGCTTGGTCTTTTTGATTCCGTTCATCGAGACCGCGAACTGGGTAGACCTGCGCGAGCAGTTCCTCGAAGTGCCGCACCAGACGACAATTACCAAAGACAACGCGTCGATCTCGGTGGATTTTCTCATCTACTGGAAAGTCGTGGATCCGGTCGCGAGCGTCGTCCAGGTCGGCAATTTTGCGGGCGCGTCGCAAGGCATCGCGACGACGACGCTGCGCGCGGTCATCGGCGATATTATGCTGGACGATGTCCTGGCGCAGCGCGAGCATATCAACACGGTGCTGCGCACCAAACTCGACGAAGTGACCGAGCGCTGGGGCAACAAAGTAACCGCGGTCGAAATCCGCGAGATCTTGCCGCCGCGCGAGGTGCAGGAAGCGATGACGCGGCAGATGTCAGCGGAGCGTACACGCCGCGCGGTCGTCACCGAAGCGGAAGGCAAGAAGCAAGCGACCGTGACGGTTGCCGAAGGCGACAAGCAGTCGGCGATCCTGCGCGCGGAAGGGGACAAGCAAGCGCGCATCCTCGCCGCCGAAGGTTATTCCGAAGCGCTGCAGCGCATCTTCGATGCGGCTAAGGGCATTGACGCCAAGACGATGAGTCTGCAGTACCTCGACGCGCTCAAGGCGCTGGGCGCAAGCCCCTCCACCAAGTTCGTTTTCCCGCTCGAGTTCACAAACCTGCTCAAGCCGCTGATTGACTATACGGCGAAGAGTTCGGAGAGCGAGGACAAAGGTTAAATAAAGGTTTAAGAATTTTAACCCAGTGTGCCGTCAGGTTACGCGATTTCCTCTTGACAACCCAAAAAGATTGTGTGATAATCGAGGCGTAGGGAACGGAAGTCGCGCGTCTGGTGTTTGTTCGTTGATCGCCAAGGCAGGAACTACCGGCCTTGGCGATTTTGTCATTTTAGGAATCCCTGCGTATCATTCCTCATTGTCCAGTTTCTCGCGGAAGGAGGTGTAAACTAGCATGGCGGATAGTCGTATCCAGGGAACGGTCAAGTGGTTCAACTCGGCCAAGGGTTATGGCTTTATCGCGCACGATGGCGGCAAAGACGTCTTTGTCCACTTTTCCGCAATCGAGATGGAAGGCTACAAGACCCTAACCGAGGGGGAGAAGGTTGAATTCGCGATCGAAGACAGCCCCAAGGGACCGCAAGCCACCAACGTAGTGAAACTGCCCTAATTCATTATTGATTCCAGGCAGCGCTTCACAAAGCAAACAGCCATTGACGCACAGTCGCCAATGGCTGTTTGTGTTTTTGCGCCCCCAACCCGCCGCTACGCCGACAGTTCTGCGACTATCGGAAACGTGATCGCAAAGGTGGTCCCTCGTCCCACTTTGCTTTGCACGGTGATCTGCCCCCCGTAGCGCGTGATCAAATCGCGTGTGATGGCTAATCCCAATCCCGTCCCTTCCTTCACTTGCGCTTTGGCGTTCGGGGCGCGGTAGAATTCTTCGAACAGATGCGGCAGCGCGTCTTCTGGAATGCCAATGCCGGTGTCTGACACTTCCAGGCGCGCGACGTTGCCGCTGGCACGCAGGGCGACCGACACGCACCCGCCGGCAGGCGTGTACTTGATCGCGTTGGAAACCAGGTTGTTCAGAATCCGGTCAACACTTTCGTTGGTCGCCGAGATCGTGGTCGGACCGTCGCCGCGCGCGCAGAGCCATTCGAGTCTGATTTGCTTTTCCTGCGCGGGAACCTCAAATCGCTTGACGACGCGCTCGACCGCCTCGTCCAAGCGCACGAGCACGCGCTCTTCGCGCACGGCGAGTTCACTCTTGCCTGCCGCCAAGTCGAGCAGATCGTCAATCAGCGTTTGCAGAAAATCCGTGCGATGCAACACGCGCGTCACGATGTCGCGCTGCGCGTCGGTCATCGCGCCGACGTAGCCCGCCATCATCGTACGCAAGAGACTGCGGACGACGCTCACGGGCGAGCGCAATTCGTGCGTGACGGTCAGCACGAACTTGCTTTTCATCTCGTCCACTTGGCCGAGCGCGCGGAACGCCATCGCGTTTTCGATCGCAATGCTTCCCTCGCGCGCGATGGCGGTGAGAAAATCGGCGTCCTCGGAGGTAAAGTGATTGACGGCGGTGCTGTACGCGCGGATCAGACCCAGGGAACCTTTCTTGCCTTGCAAGGGGGCAGAGAGCATCGAACGGATGCCTTCGGCGACCGCCGCCGTGGGGTACTGCAAGCGCGTGTCGGTTGACACATCTGCGACTGTGATGGTCTTGCCCGACAGCACCTCGCGCGCGAGGGGATTCTGCTCCAACATCAGGTCGCCCTTTTTCACGTACGCCCCGCTCAATCCGTACGTCGCGGCGACATACAGCCGCGCGCCGGCTTCGTCGAGCAGACGGATCGAGCACGCGCGCACGCCCAGCGCGCTAGCAGTGCGGCTCACCAGACGATCGAGGACCTGCTCCAACTCTAGCGTCGAGTTGACCGCTTCGGCGACATCATACAGCGTCTGCAAACGCGTCAGCGCGTTCAGTAGATTCTGGCTCAGCGTGACGACTTGCGCTTCGCGCTTGCGGAGGCGGGCATTAAGCGTCGAGGCGAGGTACGCAGAGACGAACATCGTGGTAACGAAGAAGAAGACGACGCCGATGACAAAAAACGGATTGCGATACAATGCTGCGGCGTCATTGCCCAGCACGTAAAGATGCGGCAGGATGCCCGCGTACTCCAGCGACCCGACCGCGGCGACAAGCAGGGCTGCCATCGCGGCGTAGAAATACGTCGCGCGCCGGGAGAGTAAGATCGCCGCGATGATGTTGTGGAAGAAGAAATAGAAAATGGCAGGGCTTTCGAGTCCGCCGGAAAAATGAATCAGCGCGGTCATCGCCAGCCAATCGAATCCAATCTGAGTCTTGGTCAGGAAATCGAACGGGCGCAGATCGCGCGGCTCGGCTCGCAAGAGCCGGTTGAGGATGAATCGGAAGATCGCGTTGTAGAGGAGGATGGCGACGCCGATCAGGTACAGCGGCACGACCGGCAGCGTCAGGCGGAGGAGGACGTCAGCCACCCATGTAGCGCCCAACACACCCACACCCGCCAGCCAGCGGATGTTGATGAGCCACGCCATACTGGAGACAAGTTCCGCTTCAATCGGAACAGGGCTGGATTGTGCGGCATCGCGAACAGCGGCAGGATTCATGATTTCGTCACCGCGAAAAAGTAGGGGCGAAGCATTTGCAAGACTCGTCTTGCCGCCGTGACACACGGTTGCCCCAGACGAGTGATTGCCTTGGACAAGTCGAATCGGCAAGTGCTTCGCCCCTACGGTCAATGTCCTAAATGCGCGCGAACCTGTTCAATCAGTTTGTCCGGCTCGATGGGCTTTTCGATGAATGCGTCTACCGGCAGATATTCCTTGTCGGGACCGAAACGCAACGGCGTGGTCTGATGAATCGCGGTGAGCATCAAGATTGGAATTCTGCTGTACGCGGCGTACTCCGACTTGGGGTCTGGGCTGCGTAGCGTGAGACTCACCTGGAAACCCGCCGTCGTCGTGTCCATCATCACATCCAGGATGATCAGATCCGGTTTGACCTCCTTAACCTGACGCAGCCCCTCATCACCGCTCGCCGCGCTGAAAACCTTGAACCCCGCTGCTTCGAGCGGCAAGCGCATTGCATGAACCAGATCATCGTCGTCGTCAATAATCAAAATTTTCTCATTAGCCATTGTGAACTCCTAAAACCGCGTAGAGCGAATGGCGTATGGCTTATGGCGTATTGCCATTCGCTATATGCCATACGCTATTTGCTGCCTGCGGTCATCATTCCAATTCATTGAGGACTGCCTCGATCACGCGCGGTATCGCAGTTTGCACGGGTGGGCTGAGTTCGTTGCTCCAATCCACGCGCCCCGGCTGCACGCCGAAAAAGACAATCTCCGGCAAGGCGACTTGCAGTTCGCGCGCGAGCGCCAACGCGTCCGCGACGCCGGAACCGTGCAGTGAGAATCTTTGCGCGGAACCGGTCAGCGCGACGTCCTCCGGGCGGAATCGTATCACGGATCCTGACGCCTGTCCAATCTCCGCCGCGTCAATGATGATGACGCGCTGGCGTCCCTCGAAGAAATTCAGCAGCCCGATGCCTGGCGTCCCACCATCCATCACCTCGACAT
>DHFK01000042.1 GCA_002400365.1 Anaerolineales bacterium UBA4826
AAAGTAACCTCTATACTGACCACTCACTCCATCTTTGCGTTTTGAAGCATACTCTTTTTGGCGTGAAGCGGACTCAGGTCAAGGTTACTGCCGAACAAGCGAAACTATCGAAGCCATACAGTCCGAAGTATCTCCTCGGATTAGTCAATTCGCGTTTGATGGCATTCTATTTTGGCAAGAAGCTCGAAGGTGGTCTCAACATCTATCCTGAGACTGTTCGCCAACTTGCAATTCACCGCATCAACTTTGANNGGAGTGGTGGAGGGGAAAAGGGAGGAACCGAAATGACCAAAACGCAAGCAACCGCAGAAGTTTTCTGGACGGCGTTTCGCGTTTTGCCGCGCGAAGAGCAAGAAGCCGTTCTGCAACGCATCGTCAAAGACAAGGGGCTACGGCGAGCATTAGTACGACTGGCTCGCGGCAAGGAAATCACGCGATCCGTTCGGGCGACCAAGAAACGCGGCATGACCGCGCGCCAACTAGCGACATCCGAGATCGTCGGGCTGTGGGCAGATCGCACCGACATCGGCGATAGCGTCGAATTTGCGCGCCAATTGCGTGAAAAAGCGCAGCGACGAGGTTGAGCGGTGCTTCTTCTCGACACTGATATTCTGGTAGACGTATTACGCCGTTATCCGCCCGCCATTGCTTGGCTCAATTCACGCACCGATCAAGTGGCTGTGCCTGGATACGTCGCGATGGAACTATTCCAAGGATGTCGGAACAAGAGCGAGCAAGAGCGCGTTCAAAGAGTACTCCGTGATTTCGTGGTTCTGTGGCCTCTGCCGGATGCTTGCAGTCAGGCATTGTCCATATTTGCAGATGCATCACTCAGTCACAATCTCGGTATTCTGGACGCCCTGATCGGTCAACTTGCGGTATCTCTGAACTTGGCACTGCATACTTTCAATGAAAAACACTACGCGGCGATTCCCAATTTGAAAACCACACAGCCGTACGCAAGGGAATCGTGAGCGCCAATGTGGTCCGCCGCATCAACTTTGACGACCCGGCGGAGAAGCACCAGCACGACTCTATCGTCGCGCTGGTGCAAGAGATGCTGGAACTGCAAAAGGAATACGCAGAGGCAGAGCGCGGCAAATTCCGCGACNNGTATGACTTGAGCGCGGAAGAAATCGAGATCGTTGAATGTCCGGGAAGATGAAATTCGATGGGGCAGGAACCAACTCCTGCCCCATCGAATTTTGCTGCGCTGCCCAGGATTGGGCGCGACAGCTTCACTTGACGCTAAAACTCTTGACCGTGTCCAGGACGCCGTTCACGAAAACCTCGACCCGGTATGTGCCGGCGGGCCATTGCGTCTTGGGCTTGAGCGAAAAGTCAATGTTGCGCGAGCCGTCCGTCGTCAGTTCGGTTGCGTCAATCAGCGTATTGGGCGCGGCGGCGCTGCCCACGTCCGTCACATACCACGACGCCTTAAACGTGGTATTCGCCGGAGCGTTTTGCGTGGCGACGACCGCGTGAAAGGCCGCGGTGGGCTTGAACACGATGGTCGGATTGACTGGCGCTTTATCCTCCCCTTTGACATCTTCAGCCATCGTCACCGCGCTGATATAGCCGGAGGGTCGCGGACCGCCGGTGGTCGGCTGGGCGGACGCGGCTTGGCTAACCGCGAAAACGAGCGTGCGATCGAGTTTATCGTTTAGATAGATCTCGACCTTGTAGTTTCCTGCCGCCAGTTGCCCGGCGCTCGGTTTGAAAGTAAAGTCGAGGTTGCGCGATCCATCCGACTTGATTTCGTACTCTCCCATCTTGGCGTTTGCCGCAGTGAGCCAGACGACCTTCACGGCAGTGTTCGCCGGGGCATTCGAAATCGTCACGACCGCGTGAAAGATCTTTTGATCTGCCGGGAACGCGTCGGTGATGCCGACGGGATCAAAGTTGTCGCCTTTGACATCTTGCGCCGTCACGCCGTTGGTGATGACGTTTTGCGGCGGCGGCGGTGTTGGGGACGCCATCGGCGTAGCGGTGGGCTGACCGGCGAGTTCGAGCGACAAGTCACACGCGAGCGCCGGCAGCGCGAGCAGGACGAGCGCCATCAAGCGCGCGCGTCCTCGACGTATAGGGAAAATCATTTTCTCCTCCAGGTGAGATTTGTGGGACATTCTAGGGAAAGCGCGCCGGATTGTCAAGTGGTGTTTCCGACCGTCGCGCAAATTTAAAGACCTTCGAGGCGCTTGCGGAAACCTCGAAGGTCTTGCGGCTGATTCGGCTTTGCCTATTCCTCTTCTTCCTCGGCTTCTTCGCCGGCGCGTTCCTTCTTCGCCTTTTCGATGATCTGCTGCGCGATGTGATTGGGCACGGTGTCCATGTGGCTAAATTCCATGGCAAAGTAGCCGCGCCCTTGCGTCATCGAACGCAAGTCGGTCGCATAGCGCTGCAACTCCGCCAGCGGCGCTTGCGCGGTGACGACGCTCCACGCGCCTTTCTGATCCATGCCCTGCACGCGCCCGCGCTTGGTGTTCATGTCCCCCAGCACGTCGCCCATGAATTGCTCCGGCACGGTGATCGTCACGTTCATGATCGGCTCGAGCAGCACCGGACCCGCGAGCGGGATGCCGGCTTTGAATGCCTTGTGCGCCGCGAGTTTGAACGCGATTTCGGACGAGTCCACCGGGTGGTACGACCCGTCGTACAGCACCGCGCGGAAATCGGTCGTGATGTAACCGGCGAGCACACCCTTTATCAAGATCTCGCGCATCCCTTTTTCGACCGCCGGAATGAACGAGTGGGGCACCGCGCCGCCGAAAACTTCTTCGGCGAACTCAAAGCCCGCGCCGCGCGGCAGCGGCTCGAAGCGAATCCACGTATCGCCGAACTGCCCGCGCCCGCCGGTCTGTTTCTTGTGCCGACCCTGCACCTTGGCGACTTTGGTGACCGTTTCTTTGTACGGAATCTTGGGCACGCTGGTCAAGAGTTCGACGCCGAATTTCTGTTTCAAGCGCCGCACCGCGACGTCCACGTGCGAATCGCCCATGCCCGACATCACGGTCTCGCCGGTGTCCTGCTCGCGATGGACGCGCAGCGTCGGATCTTCTTCGACGAGGCGTTGCAACGCCGCGCCCATCTTGTCCAGATCGGTTTTCGTCTTGGGTGTCAGCGCGACCGAATAGACCGGGTTCGGATACACGACCTTCGGCAGAACGAGCGGATGCCCTTTGTCGCATAGCGTATCGCCGGTCGCGGTCTCCTGCAATTTCGCCACCGCGCCGATATCGCCCGCGCTGATTTTTTTCACCGCGATCTGCTCTTTGCCGCGCAGGACGTACAGTTGACCGACGCGCTCTTCGTGTCCATCGCGCGCGTTGCTCACGCGCGAATCCGACTCCATCGCGCCCGAGTAGACGCGCAAGTACGTCAGTTTGCCGACGTACGGGTCCGCCAGCGTTTTGAAGACGAATGTGGCGAGACTGCCCGCTTCGGTCGGCGCAAGTTTTTCTTCCTGGTTCGTGGCGAGATTCTTCGCGGCGGTCGCCGGCGCTTCGGCGGGCGACGGCGCGTAATCCGCGAGGAATTTCAAAATGTACGGGATGCCGATGTTTTGCGTCGCGGAACCGCAGAGGACGGGAGTCAAAGCCCCCTGGCGCAAGCCGAGTTTCAAGCCGGCTTTCATTTCCTCGTCGGTCAACTCTTCGCCGCCCAGATATTTTTCGATCAGTTGGTCGTCGCTCTCCGCGGCGACTTCCATCAACTTGCCGCGTTCCTCTTCCATCCGCGCGGTCAAATCGCCGGGCACAGCCGCTTCGCCGTTCGCGTGTCCCAAGAACGCTTTGCGATTGACGACGTTCACCTCGCCTTTGAAATTCGCTTCCTTACCAATCGGAATCTGGAGCGAGACGACGCCCTTGCCGAAGCGTTCGCGCAACTGCGCCAGCACGCGGTCATAGTCCGCGTTCTCGCGGTCGAGTTTGTTGATCAGGATGATGCGCGGCAGTCTGATCTCGTCCGCGTACTGCCACACCAACTCGGTGCCGACTTCGACGCCGCTCACCGCGTCCACGACGACGATCGCGCAATCGGCGACGCGCAGCGCGCTCTTCACTTCGCCGACGAAATCCACATAGCCGGGCGTGTCGAGCACGTTGATCTTGTAGCCGTTCCATTCGCAGGGGATGAGCGAGGTGTTGATCGAAATCTTGCGGCGCTGTTCTTCGGGGTCGAAATCGGAGACGCTGGTGTTGTCGTCCACTTTGCCGAGGCGCGTGACCGCGCCGGTGTTGAAGAGCAGGGCTTCGGCGAGCGAGGTTTTGCCGGAACTCGAGTGTCCCATCAAAACAATGTTGCGGATTCTCTCCGCAGTGTACTCATTCATAGGCGTCTGTGCCTCCACAAATCAAAGATGAAAGATGAAGGATGAANNGAAGGATGAAAGATGAATCCAATTGGATTCATCTTTCATCTCGCGAAGCGATCCTTCTGCCTTGCGATTGCATTATACCACAACCCGACGCTTGCGCCAAAAGTTCGCCGGGCGAATGCTTTCACGCCAACCGGAAACGCGAACGCGCAGTACGCAATGACGGGCGAGGATTCCTCCTCGCCCGCATTTTTGCTCTGCGCCCCCTGTGGTTAAATGAACAACGGCGCGAGCACGAGCGTAATCGTCGAAAGCAGTTTGATCAACACGTGCACCGATGGACCCGCCGTGTCCTTGAACGGATCGCCCACCGTATCGCCGACGACGGCGGCTTTGTGCGCGTCGCTCCCTTTCTTGTGCACGACTCCACTCTCATCGCGAAACTCGCCAGACTCGATGAACTTTTTCGCATTGTCCCACGCGCCGCCCCCGTTGTTCATCACTGTCGCGAGAATGATGCCGCCGATCGTCCCGACCATCAGCAACGCGGCTTCCGCTTCGGCTTTCAACAAAACCCCGACGACGATCGGCGCGCCGACCGCGAGCAAACCGGGCAAGACCATCGCGCGCAACGCGCCCGTGGCTGTAATGTCCACCGCCTTGGCATAGTCGGGTTTGTTCTTGCCCTCCATGATGCCCGGAATCTCGCGGAATTGCCGCCGCACTTCTTCGATAATGCGCTCCGCCACCTGACTCACTGCGCGAATCGCGAACGACGAAAAGAGAAAGATCAACGCCGCGCCGAGCATCGCGCCGACGAACACTTCGACCTTGCCAATGTCCACGCGGTGCGCGGCTTCCCAGATCGCCTTGCCCGCCGCAGATTCCGCCGCCACTTTTGCGCCCACCTGTCGCACCGCCGCGACTTTGTCGAGATACGCGCTGAACAGCAGGAACGCCGCCAGCGCCGCCGAGCCGATCGCGTACCCTTTCGTCAACGCTTTCGTCGTGTTGCCCGCCGCGTCGAGCGCGTCTGTACCCCTGCGGATTTCTTCCGGCGCGCCGGACATTTCGACAATGCCGCCTGCGTTGTCCACGATCGGACCGAAGGTGTCCATCGCGAGGATGAACGCCGCCGGCATCAACATGCCCATCGTCGCGACCGCCGTGCCGAACACACCCGCGACGTACGGCTCGACATGTAACAGCGCTGCCGCTTGCGATCCCAGCCAGAACGATGCGATCAACGCGATGCCGACCGCGATCACCGGCGCAGCCGTGTTTTCGAATCCGACCGACAAGCCGGTGATGATGTTCGGACCGGAACCGCGCAGCGATGCCTTGGCGATGCTCTGCACCGGGCGCCAGCGCGATTCGGTGTAATACATCGTGATAAGGAAGAACGCGACGCTCGTCAGCAAGCCGACGACGCCGGCGTAGAAGAAGAACAAGTTGCCCAGCAATTGCATGACGACAAAATACATCGCCGCGCCGGCGAGGACGACGGTGAGCGCGAACCCGCGGAACATCGGGTTCATCGGTTCTTCGCCGGCGTTGAGTCGCAAGCCGGGCAGCGCGGTCGTCGCCCACACGCCGACGATCGAAACGATCAAACCGAACGCGCGCACGACGAGCGGAAAGAAAATCCAATCCACATTTTTTGTCACCGCGAAAATCGCGACGCCGAGAATCATCGCGCCGATATTCTCTGCGACCGTAGATTCGAACAAGTCGGCGCCACGACCGGCGCAATCGCCGACGTTGTCGCCAACGAGGTCCGCGACGACGCCCGCGTTGCGCGGATCGTCTTCGGGAATCCCGGCTTCGACTTTGCCGACGAGATCGGAACCCACGTCGGCGGCTTTGGTGTAAATGCCGCCGCCCAGTTGCGCGAACAGCGCGACAAAACTCGCGCCAAAGCCCATCCCGACGATGAGAAATGGCGCGTTGCGCGCGGCTTCGGCGCCGGAGAATCCGCCGTACGCGGTGAACATCAGATACACGCCGATGAGCGAAAGCCCGACGACGAGAAAGCCACTGACCGCACCGCCGCGCAGCGCGACGGCTAACGCGGGCGCAACGCCTTGGCGCGCCGCGCTCGCCGTTCGCACGTTCGATTGGACGGCGACGTACATGCCGATGATGCCGCTGAGCGCGCTCGCCGCCGCGCCGACGAGGAACGCGACGCCGGTGCGCCAGCCCAACTCAAAACCAACGATGCCGGTTTCAGAAAAGGTTTCGAACAGCGCAACCAGCGCGGCGATGACGACCGCCGTGACGATCGCGAGAACCGCGATGGTGCTGTACTGCCGCGTGATGAACGCGACCGCGCCCTCGTAAATTGTCGCGGCAACTGCCTGCATTTCCTTCGTCCCCTTGTCGCGGCGCAGCACATCCCACGCGAGATAGGCGACGAATAAGAGCGCCAGCAAACCGGAAACCGGAACCACCCACACCAGGTTCATACAGTGCTTCTCCTCCTCAACGAATTTTGACAAACAAACCGCTCAGCCTTGCGAAGGTTTCGCAGTCATCTTCTATTGAAATGCGCTTGCCTATGCCAAGAATCGTTGCTTTCGCAAGCCCTCTCGCAATCCTTCGGCTTCGCTCAGGACAGGCACTTTGCAAGGTTGACAGTTGGCAAACAGAAATAGAAACGCGGTCGAACACCGTTGTCCGGCCGATCGTATGCGGCATCGCGAAAAACATCTTCACGAACCCGAAAAGACTCTGCCTGAATCTGTGGCAATTTTAGCATAGGTTTTTCAGAAATGCAAAATACCAGGTTTCTTGGGGAAACCTGGTATCTTGTCAGAGCGTCTGCTAGCGCGGCACGAATTTGACGGCGTCGAACGCGACGACGCGGCAAAAGTAACATTCGTAGGTTACGTCGGCAAGCGAAACGTACTCGCCCCCCAGCGCGTTGAAATAGTACGTGCCGAGCGAAATCCACTGGTTTTCGTAAAAACCCTGCGCGCGCGGCGCGAGATCGTACCGACTGTGGTGATAGATCCAATACCGCGCGTTCAGCGTCGTCGCGATCCGGTCGGGGAGGAACGCAAACACCTCGTAATAGCCCGGCGCCGGCAGAGTGGGATACCAGCGCGCCCAGTTGTAGCCGGCGGAAGAGTAGGTATTGTTCAGCGTCCAGAACGAATGGTTGCCAATGCCGACGGGCGCGTCGTGCCACGCGTAAACGCCGCCGGCGCGCCAACCCGGTCCGCGATCGTCAACGATCACTTCGCCGCTCGGCGGGGGAGGCGGAGGCGGAACGCCTGACCCGATCTGCACGCTCACCATCGCGCCGCCGGTCCGTTCGTAGTATTCGACGTGAACGCTGTGCGCGCCAGCCGCGAGATAGCGCGTCGCCTGAAAAGTCGTCGGCGGATGATCGTACCATCCGTCAATGACGAGCGCGCTGTCTATCCACACGCGCACGCCATCGTCAGACGTGGCGACAATCGAATAGTTGCCGGTGACCGGGAGGGTTTGGACCGAATCCCATTTGATCGAGAAATAGTCTACCGGAATGCTGGGATCGGGCGAGCCATAACCCCAGTTGAAGTTTATCGCCGGGTCGTCGCGCACCAGGACCGGCGCGCCGGACAGCGTCACGTTGTTATAGTACTGTCCATGCCACGCGCCGACTGGCGGCGGAGTGACGGTTGTGTACGTCAGTTGGGCAAGCGCGCCCAGGGTGTTGTCGTAATACTCCATCCTGATTGTGTGATCGCCTGCCGGCAGCGCGATGTCGGCGGAGTACGTTGTCGGCGGCTGGTCAATCCATTTGTCAATCAGCAAGTTGCTGTCCACCCAGAGACGCACGCCATCGTCAGTCGTCGTCGTGAAACGCCACGTCCCCGCGTTCAAGTACTGCGTCCGCGTCCAGCGCACCGAAAAGTGATCTACCGGGATCGCGGGATCCGGCGAGCCGGTGCCCCAATTAAAGTTGATGCTGGGATCGTTGCGCACGATCGTGGGCGAGCCGGCAAGACTCTGATTGGCAAAGTACTCTCCTTTCCAATCGGGAAAAGTGGTGCCGCCGACGATGGAGGACGAAACTCGCGCCGTGCCGCCCAGCGTGTGGTTGTAGTACTCGACGCGCAGCGTATGCCAGCCCGCGCCGATGGAGGTCGTGGCGGCGTACGCCGTGGGCCCCTGATCGTACCACGCCCAGATCAATAGATTACCGTCAACCAGCAGATTCATGCCGTCGTCAGTGACGATGTTGAACGTATAGTTGCCGGTACTGGCGACGAACACGGAGCAGGTCCAGCGCACGGAATAGTTGGAGGTATTCACGCCGGGTCCGGGGGAAGTGTATTCGGGCCAGAAGAAATTCAAAACCGGATCGGACCGCACCAAGACCGGCGCGCCGGCGAGGGTGATGTTGTTGAAATACTCGCCTGTGCAACCGGACAAGAATCCATCCGCCGGCGGAATTTCCGGCGGACTGGCGCTCACAGCCGATGCAACGATGAGAGCCAGAACGAGGATGCCCACGCAAAGACTCAGCCGGAAGAAACGCAGATTGAACATTTCGACCTCCTTTGGTTTCATGCCCTTTCTCCTGCGAAGAGGGAATCCGCGACCTGATCTGGGCACACACAGAATATACCAAAATCGCTCTGATTGCAAGAGGCAAATGCAGTTACCCAGAATCGCGACGCGCACCCATAAATGCGCGTAGACCGGGAAGGTCTGGGGACCTTCCCGGTCTTGTGTTTAGCCAGTTACTTTTCCGTGACTGTGACGATCACCTTGGCGGTGCCGCTTAACTTGAAACTGTTCGTCGCCTTCAAGGTGATGGTGTGCTTGCCGGGTTTGAGATTATCCACGTAGAGCAATTCACCTCCACCCAACTCGCCCTGCAGGTCTGAACTCCAGACCAGTTGGGTGTCCTCGTAGATCCACTCGTCTTGCAGATCATAGGCGGCGCCAGACAGCGCGATTTCCTCGCCGGCTTGGATGGTGATGTCCTTTTCTGGCTCTTCGATGAACACCTCGGGCGCTTGGGGCGGCACGGAGAATAGCGCGCTCGTCGCTTCGGTCGCGTTGATGCCATCGGTCGCCGTGATCTTGATGCGCCCGACCGGCTGGTCGCTGCCGGGGATCGTGCTGAAATCGTCTGTCCATTCGGTCGCGGCAATGTCCACCGCGAGCGTCACCCAATCTTCGCCATTATCGCTGTACTCGACGGCGTAGTAGAGTTTGTCGCCGTCCTTGTCTTTGCCCTCCCACTTGATCGTGTAGGTCGAAGAGATCGTTTCGCCCGCTTGAGGGGCAATGAGATTGACTTCCGGCGCGTTCGGCGTGACCGGCACAATCTTCAACACCTTGTCGCCTTGCATGATCTTGAACGCCGCCGTCTTGTCCGGGAACGGCACCGCGATCTCAAACGGCGCGGGATCAATCGCCCTCGGCGGGTTGGACAGTGTAATGAACTGGAGATCGAATGGCTGCGTCGCTAACGTAACGCTCATTGCGTCCACGGCTTGGATGCTGTACTTGCCCGGTTTCTCTTTGATCACCGTCGTATCGGTAAAAGTGTACCACGGTTCGATGGTCACGTCGCCTGCTTTGCTGATGTAACCAAACGCGGCGACGTACTTGATCGGCGTCGTCGGCGCGGCTTTGTGAAGCATTCCAACCGCAGCGCTGGGCGCGAGTTGATCGAACAACCACGACCAGATCGCCGGGGTCGTCCAGTTCTTGTCCTGCGGTGCGCCTGAACCCATGAAACTGATCATATCCGGCAGCGCGCCGCGTCCGCCAACTTCATACGGATAATCTACATCGGCTTTGACAATCGAGCCGGTGCCAACCGGGAACGGTTCGGCAGTAGATTTGTCGCAACGAAAACTTAGATTCTCACGATTGTTCCAGTCACGCCCGACAAAGGCAGGCGGCGGCGGATTGACCGGGCAATTGAACGCGCCATTCATTTGGTCGTATTCATCGCCGACGCCGAAGACGTGCGCGACTTCGTGCGCGACCGTCGCAGGCGCGTCCTCATCCGATTCGGTCACGATGTTCGCGGGCGCGCCCATCGTATAGCCCTGAATGTTGCCTTCCTTGCCTTGGCGATCCTTGACGAATCCGATGATGAGGTTGTAGCAAGTCGGTCCTTTCGGATTTGCCGTGCACTCTGACGGTTGCAGGTTGGCGAGCGCTTGCCAGACTTCGCGCATGCCGTCGTCCGTTCTCAAGTTGTACTTGTCGTCGGACAGATCCAGGTCTTGTCCGATGATCCATTTGTACCCTTCGGGCGCGATGGGATAGACCTGCCGCATAAAGTCCCCTTGTTGCTTCCACTTGCCCTCCACGTTGCGGACGTCGCCGGGTCCGTAATTGACTTTGACGCCGACGGCGAGGACGCGCAACGCCTGGCGCGCTTGGAACTTGGCGGCCGCCTGCGCCGTCGCGGGGCCGATGGTGGCTTCGAAAGTATAGTCGCCGGCTTTCCAATCGCCGCACGCCGCGCGGCTGGGGCAGGTAAACGTCAAGATTTTCTGCGGCTCGGACGCCGGCTGCGGTTCCAGCGTCGCCACTGTTTGATCGCCCAGTTTGACGACCACTTTTTGCTCCGCTGGGTTGACTGGGACCGGTTCCTTCAGCAGAACGCGGATGACGGTATCTTTGCCAGCGGCGTACTTGTCGGATTGTTTGCCGAGCGCCTGAACAATCTGAATTGTCGGCGCCTCGGTGGGACCCTGCGCCAAACTGGGCGCAGCAAACGCGTACAGCGCGAGCGTCAGAACGCCCAAAACGAGCAGAACGCGCGAGAATCGAACTAGTTGCTTGGACACATCTCTCTCCTTATTTGTTTGTGTAGAGACCTGGAAGGTTTTGGAAACCTTCGAGGTCTTGACCATTCTACAACCCTGCCTCGTGTCGCAGGATTTCTGCCTTGTCCATCGCTTCCCACGGCGCGTCAATGTCATGCCGACCAAAGTGACCGTACGCCGCGGTGGGTTGGTAGATCGGCCGCCGCAAGTTCAGATCGCGAATGATCGCCGCCGGGCGCAGGTCGAAATGCTTGCTGATCAGTTCCACGATGCGCTGGTGGGGCACTTTTTCCGTGCCGAAGGTTTCGACCATGATGGACAGCGGACGCGCGACGCCGATCGCGTACGCGACTTGAATCTCCAGCCGCTCCGCCAAGCCCGCGGCGACGACGTTCTTGGCGACATAGCGCGCCATGTATGCGCCGGAGCGATCCACCTTCGTCGGGTCCTTGCCACTGAACGCGCCGCCGCCGTGTCGCGCGATGCCGCCGTACGTGTCCACGATGATCTTGCGCCCGGTCAAGCCCGCGTCGCCCACCGGACCGCCGATGTTGAAACGCCCAGTCGGATTCACAAAGTACTTGGTATTCTTATCGAGCAACTTGGCTGGCACGATCGCGCGAATCACCTGCTCCATGACCTCGTCGCGGATGCGTTTCTGCTCAACGCTGTCCGTGTGCTGCGTCGAAATGACGATGGTATCCACGCGCGCCGGTTTGCCGTACGCATACTCGATCGTGACCTGCGATTTGCCGTCGGGTCCAAGGTACGGCAGCGCGCCGTTCTTGCGTACTTTCGCCAATTGCTTGACGAGTTGGTGCGCCAGCGCAATCGTCATCGGCATGAATTCCGGCGTCTCGTTGCACGCAAAGCCGATCATCATGCCCTGGTCGCCCGCGCCGATCTTGTCAATCGGATCGCTGTCCCCTTCGCGCGCTTCGAGCGCGTCGTTCACACCTTGCGCAATGTCCGGCGATTGCTTTTTGATCGCGGTGATGATGCCGGCAGTCTTATAGTCCAACCAGTACTTGGAATCGGTATAGCCGATTTTCTCAATCGTCTTTTTTACGATTTCGTACGGATCAAAATGCGCGGTCGTCGTGATTTCGCCCATCACTGCGATCAGACCACCGCTCGCCGCTGCTTCGCATGCGACGCGCCCCAGCGGATCCTGCGCGTAAATCGCGTCCAGCACGCCGTCCGAGATTTGATCGCACATTTTATCGGGATGCCCCTCGGTGACAGATTCCGAGGTCAGCAGCAGTTTCGGCGCGGACATGAATGTGGTGCTCATCTGATTCTCCTCATCTCAAATTTCCGATTTTCGATTTTCGATTGCCGATTTCCGATTTGCAGCGCATTTGTCATTCTGAGCGGAGCGAAGAATCTCGCAGGTCAGAGTAGCGAGATGCTTCGTCGCAAAAACCGCTCCTCAGCATGACAATCGAAAATCATAAATCGAAAATCGAAAATTCCTACGTTCCTTCTTCCCACGACGCGAGGTACTTTTCTTGCTCCGGCGTGAGCCGGTCAATCTGGATGCCCATGGCTTCTAGTTTCAGCCGCGCGATCTCCTGGTCAATGTCGGTTGGCACCGGGAATACGTTCTTAGGTAACGTCTGGCCGTGCTTGGCGATGTACTCGCAACTGAGCGCCTGGTTCGCAAACGACATATCCATCACGGACGAGGGATGCCCTTCGGCGGCGGCGAGATTGACCAGACGACCCTCCGCCAGCAAGTTGATGCGGCGACCATCTTTCAGAATGAACTGGTCCACAAACTCGCGCACGCGCCGCTTTTCGACGGCGAGTTTCTCCAGTTCGGGAATGTTGATCTCGACGTTGAAATGCCCGGAGTTGCAGATGATCGCGCCATCTTTGAGGGATGGGAAATGCCGCTCGTCCAGCACGTTCTTGTCGCCGGTCGCAGTGACAAAGATGTCGCCCTTGGGCGCGGCTTGCTCCATCGTCATCACGTCAAAGCCATCCATGACCGCTTCGAGCGCGCGGAGCGGATCCACTTCGGTGACGATGACGCGCGCACCCAGCCCGCGCGCCCGGCTCGCGATGCCGCGCGAGCACCAGCCGTATCCGCCGACGACGCAGATCCTGCCGGCGAACAGCACGTTCGTCGCGCGGACGATGCCGTCAATCGTGGACTGCCCGGTGCCATAGCGGTTGTCGAAAAAATGCTTGGTCAGCGCGTCGTTCACCGCGATCACCGGATATTTCAGCGCGCCATCCTTCGCCATCGCGCGCAGGCGAATTACGCCGGTCGTCGTCTCCTCCGTACCGCCGATCACGTTCGGCAGAAGATCGGTGCGTTCCTTGTGCAGCGTCGAAAGCAAATCCGCGCCGTCGTCCATCGTAATGTTTGGCGCGTATTCCAACGCGGCGCGCAAGTGGCGATAATAGGTCGCGTTATCTTCGCCCTTGATCGCAAAGACCGGCACTTCGAAATGCGCGACGAGCGACGCGGCAACGTCGTCCTGGGTCGAAAGCGGGTTCGACGCAGAGAGTACCACGTCCGCGCCGCCGGCGACGAGCGTCCACATCAAATTCGCGGTTTCGGTCGTCACGTGCAGGCACGCGGCGATGCGCAGCCCTTTGAGCGGTCGCTCTTTCTCAAAGCGCGTGCGGATTTGCCGCAGCACCGGCATATCGTTCTCTGCCCACTGGGTGCGGAAGCGCCCCTTTTCCGCCAGGGACATGTCTTTGACATCGTGTTCACGTTTTGCCATTCGATTGCTCCTTGTCAGTTTATGGATATTTAGCCATCCTGCGCATTGCGTATTGCGGGTTCCGTATTCCGTTCACGCAAACGCAACCCGCAATCCGTTCACAACCCGACTACGTTTCCAAAACACTCGCGATACCGTGCGGCAAACTCCTCCACGGTGTACCGATGGTTTTGCGTGCCGTATTCTTCGAGCGCGTACGTGGCAGCCAGACTGCCCAACTTGCCGGTGATGTCCCACGGCAGTTTTTTCAAATACCCTTTGATGATCCCGGCGCGGTACGCATCGCCAACGCCGGTCGGATCGGCTTGGCGGCGCGGCGGCACGATCGGGATGTGGATTGCCTTGCCGCCGGCGAGAATCTGCGATCCTTTTTCGCCGAGCGTGACGATTAGCGTTTGCGTCTCTGCGGCGACTCGCTCATCCGACCAGCCCGTCTTGTTCTTGAGCATCTCAAACTCGTATTCGTTGACGATCGTCATCGTCGAGCCGCGCACGCCGTCGGCCAGTTGGTCGCCCTCCAGTCGAATGATCTGCTGGCTGGGATCGTAGATGTACGGCAAATGCAGTTCCTTACATTCGCGCACGTACTGCACCATCGCGCGCGGATCGTTCGGCGAGATCACGACGAGATCAATTTTGCCGGGCGCGTGTCGCTTGAACGAAAGCGTATGCGCGTGCGCCATCGCGCCGGTGTAGAACATGGCGATCTGGTTCTGCTCGCCATCGGTGCTGACAAAGAACGACGCCGTGAAATCGTCCGGGATCTCGACGATCGCGCTGGTGTCCACGCCGTTCGTTTCTAACCACACGCGATACTCGCCAAAATCCTGACCGACCGTCGCCATGATGCGCGGACGCTCGCCCAGGAGCGCGAGGTTGTAGGCGATATTCGTCGCGACGCCGCCGCGCTGCTTTTTCATCGAGTCCACCAGGAACGAGACGGAAAGACTCGCAATTTTCTCCGGCAAAATGTGGTCCTTGAAATAGCCGGGGAACTGCATGATATAGTCGTACGCGATGGAGCCGGTGATGAGGACGGTCATGGAAACTCCAGTGTTCAGTGGTCGGTTATCTGTTATCTGTTATCTGTTGTCTGTTGTCTGT
>DHFK01000054.1 GCA_002400365.1 Anaerolineales bacterium UBA4826
GAAGGGCAGAGAGCGTAGGGCGAAGAGCAGAGAGCCAAGAGCAGAGCCCCGCGCGCTATGCCGCCATTTTTGCCTTGTTCGCCCCTTGTTCGCCTAATTCTGCCTTGTTCGCCTTGTTCGGATGTTCGCCTAGTTCGCCAACACAGCCCCCAGCGCGGGCATGATTTCGCGCCCGATCCGGTGCCCGTGTTCGTTCCGCTTGACCTCTGACACATAACCCAGGACTTGCCATTTCTTGGCAAGGTCGTTCACGTATTCCAACGTCTCCCCGGTCGCTTCGGCGATCTCGCGAATGATAAACCGCCCGCGCTCGATTGCCGCTTCCGCGACGCGCCGCTCCCGTTCNNAAACGCTTGCGCCTCGACGATCCGCGCGCCGTGCGAAATGAGCAGCCGCCCCGGTGTCTTGGCGATACTCTCCGCGCCGGCGCGATCCAGCACTACCATTGACGATGCGCGGTCGGGGACGGGCAAGGCAATCCGCGTCACCAAGTTCCCTTTCAGCCGCGGCGTCACCACATCGCTGGACGGTCGCTGCGTCGCCAAGATCGGATGGACGCCGACCGCTCCGCCGCGCGCGGTCAAGTCCACCAGCGCGTCCGCGACGCCTGGCTCTTGCAGCGCGAACGCGAGTTCGTCCACAACCAGGACGATGCGCTCAAGCCGCGCGCCTTGTCCGCGCCCCTGGTTGTAATCGGCGAGACTCGCGACGCGCGCCGCTTTNNTTCGCGTACCGTTCAAACTCGACGCCGCCCTTGCCGTCGAACAGCATCAAGCGCGTTGCGCCGCCTTGCAAAAGCGCACGAATCCACGTGTGCAAGAGGTTCGTCTTGCCCATGCGCCGCGCCCCGCCGATCAACACCGCGTCGAGTTCGGCGAGCGTCAGCCAAAGCGGACCGCGCGCGGTCATGCCAATCGGAACGGCGAGCGCGTTCGGTTGCGCCGACAAATCCAACGGGAGTGACGCGAGTTCCCGGCGCGGTTCGGGATAATAGCCCACCTGGACGAAGATACCGCGATGGTTCGTCACCACCACGCGCCGCCCCTGCAGGACCGTTCCCAAGTGGTGCGTAAAGCGCGGCTTGATGAACGCGTCCAGATTCTTGACCCGCAAAGGGTTGACGATGATAACGACGCGATCCGCGCGCGTCCACACCCAGATCAGGGGTTCGTCTTGCGCGATGTCCTCACGCACCAAGTTGGAGCGCGTCAAGTGTTGAAACGTCAACGTCGCGATATACTGCGCGATTCGTTTGTCCATCGTTGCGATCGGTGATTCCATCCATACCCCCTTGCGCTTGCTCGATCAATGCATACATCGCTGGCGTAGCGTGGCGCGGAAACTCTGCCAAATCACGCGCCCACTGAAACGCCCCGCTTGCGTCGCACACAATCAATTGAAAATGCCCGGCTTGCCCGCAATGCCAACCCGGCGCCGGCGGCGTCGCGTCAATTTCCGCGCAGGTCATACCGCGATAGTCCCGCTTGGGTGAGAGAAACTTCCATCCCGGATCCGCGCAGACATACACCCTCTTCGGCGTGTCGTCGTGAATCAGCGCCCGCGCGCCGCACGAACAAACGATGACTTGTCGCATCTTGCCCTCTTTTGGTCTTGGGGCGCGCGCGTGGTACGCGAAGCGTATCTCTAGCCCCGCGAACGCCCGCGCCGTTCGTGTGGTCAGCCGCGCGTCAAAGGTCATGGCTTTGGCGCGCGGCGTCTCCGTTTAACTCCCGTCGCCGATCAATTGCGGGTCCCGCCAATCGTCGTCCATCAACTGCTTGACTTCGCCCGAAACGAGTTGCGCGGGCGGTTCGTCTACAAAGCGCACTTGCTCGCCGGCGGTCAGTTCGGCGAGCACGTCGTCGGCGTTCCGCTTGCCCGCCGTCGCCGCGATCATCAACGAGACGGCTTGATCGCGTTTGGTCGTTTCATCGTCCACCGCGCCCGCCTCGATCTGCAAGGGCGTGTCGCCTGGCGGTGTGATCGTCAACGCCGCGCCCGGCGAACGTCCGGGAATCAAGACCATCTGCCGCCCGTTCTGGTCTTTCTCGCCGATCACCAGGACGGTCCCCGTCTTGTCGCGCAAGACGCGCGCCCGCAATACCCCCGCGTCAATGAAGCGCAGCGCGCCAAAGCCGACGATCACGACTGCCGCCAGCAGGACCAGCGCCGCGCCGACGAACGAAGCGATGGCGCGCCCGGACTCGAGCCGCCGCTCCCAGTCCGCTTTTTCTTGCGCCGCCAACACCTGCGCCGCGCTCACCGTTGCGGTTGCCTGCGCGCTCACCTGGGTTGCCTGGGCGTTTGCAGCATTGGCGGTTGCCGTCGCCGATGCGCTCGCGCGCGTTGCCTGCGCGTTCGCGGCGTCGGCTGTCGCAGTGGACGCTGCGCTTGCCTGGGTCACTTGGACGCTCACGCTTTGCGCCGTCCCCGTCGCGGCGACATTCTGCGCGTGCACGGTCGCCCTTTGTTGCGCGGCTTGGGCTTGCGCGCTTTGAGTGCTTTGCGCGGCTTGCGCGGTCGCGGTTGACTGCGCGCTCTGCGCGGTTGCCGTCGCCTGGGCGTTCTGGGTGACGCGCGTCTGTTGCCCCTGCAGAATGAGAAATTGCCGCGTCGCATCGGCGCGGGTTGTCGCCTCTACTTGCGCGCTGTTCAACTTGGCAACAGCGATGGTGGCTTGGGTTTGCGCGTCCACCATTTGCCCCAGTTCGTCGCGCGTTGGCGTTGCCTCGCCGCACGCCGCGAGCGCGAGCGCGCAAAGTAAGCCGGTCAGCGTGAGTGTAGAGACAGGTTTCATCGCGCCGCCTTCGTCTGACGCGCGTCCAGCCGCCGCGCGTACGCGCGTTTGCATTTGCGGTCCGTGCACACGCGATCGCTGGCGTTGGGAAAGATAAACCACTCGCGACAAATCGCGCAGCGCCGGGGACGCGCCAGGATTTTAATTTTCGGCGGGAGCGCGAATCGGGTTTGGATTTTCCGTTCGCGATACTCGCGCGCCTGGACTTGGTGCTTGAATGTCTCAAAGCGCGCTGCGAATTTTGGCGTCACCGGGAAATATCCGCTCTCCAATTTTTTGATGTACTCGCGCCCGCGATAGCCCAGCGCCAGCCCCAACTCCCGCGCCGAAATATGCCGCGCCTTGCGCCATTTTTTGATGTATTGCCCGTTCAACGCCATTTCGCCTACTTTCGGCGTCCGGCGGAAAGTTCAAGTTCCGCCGGCGCAAACGTTTTTCCACCAGAATCTACCCACTTTGAAAACGGGTAAAGTGTGGGTAGATTCGATTCAAGGTCTTACAGGTCAAACCCCCGCAAACGACTCGCCAGAAACGCTCACAGCGCATCNNCCCGCACCACTTGCGCTTGCTTGCCCTCAAAGACCAACACCACGCGCGCCGTTTTGCCTCTGCTATCGGCTTCGATTTCTTCCGCGACTTTGCACAGCGCAGTAATCTGCTTGTCGGTCATTTCTGCCTCTTTTCGTTTTCTGGGAGAGGTCGCGCCTGGCAACCTCTCCCGATGGTGCGCGCTATTCCCCTTCCGGCACCAGGTCTTCGATGTCTCCGCCGTACCGTTCGGCAAGCGCCGCGATTTCGGAATCGTCGGCAAAGTGTGCGGTCAGACCCACTACCGTGCCGTCATTGCGCCCGCTTGCCCAAATGCTATCTGTGACGACCAACACCTTGCCGCTTTTCGTCTTCCACGCGCCAACCAGAGTGATTCCCGTCGCGTGTCCTTC
>DHFK01000020.1 GCA_002400365.1 Anaerolineales bacterium UBA4826
TTGCCCGCGCCGGTCTCGCCGACGAGCGCGATCGTCTGCCCCGCTTGCACGCGCAGATTGATTTCCTCCAGCACCGGTGTCGGATCGTCAGAGTAATGAAAGCCGACGTGATCGAATTCGACATCGCCGCGAATCGTCGGCAGTTCGCACGCGTCGGGCGCGTCCTGCACTTCGATCGGCGTGTCGAGCAATTCAAAGATGCGCTCGCTCGACGCCATCGCGGCTTGGAAATTGTTATAGCGCTGCGCCAGGTCGCGGATCGGATTGAAAAAGCGATCTATGTACATCGCAAACGCGACGAGCGTGCCAGCCGTGAACGGTACGGATCCCGTCGAGCCGAACACGCCCAGCACCGTGAGTCCGCCCAGCCACACGACCAGACCCAGCGCGACGCTGCCGATGAAATCAACCGTCGGGTAAAAGACGGAGATGATGAGCGCGGCGCGATTCGTCGCGCGCAAGTGATTGCCGTTGACCTCGGTCGCAAAGACGTGATAGTTGTAATCCTCGCGCGAGAACGACTGCACGACGCGCACGCCGACGATGTTTTCGTTCAGCACCGCGTTCACCCAACCGACGGCGGAACGGACCTTGCGATAACTTGCGCGTGCTTTGCGGCGGAAGATTTCGGTTGCGACCGCCATCAGCGGCAGAACGAGGAACGTGAGTAAGGTCAATTGCCAGTTGAGCGCGAGCATCGCTGCGGTGGTGCCGAAAAGATCGAAGAAATCGCGGACGACGGCGATGACTGCCCAGGTGATCAACTCGCGCAGCACGCCGACGTCGTTGACGACGCGCGAGATGAGCCGTCCCACCGCGTAGCGGCTGAAAAAGCCGAGCGAGAGCGCTTGGAGGTGATCGAACAACTGAGTGCGAAGATCGTAAATGATACTCTGCCCGGTGACCGCCATCGTGCGGACACGCATGTACGTGCCGACCCAATTCACGACGGCGGCGAGCAGAAACAGCGCGACGGTTTGTTGCAGCGCGTCCCGGTTCTTCGCCGCGATGCCGCTGTCGAGCGCGATCTTGATGAGGTATGGTCCCGCGATGTACGCAGTCATTGCGACGAACATCCAGCCGAGCGCAAAAAGAATCTGGCGCGTGTACGGGCGCAGATAGCGCAGCAGTCGCCGCGTGATCTTGGGATCGTACGCCTTGCCGATGATGCTATCTTCGTCCGGGCGCGCGGGGAGGGAGAGGGGTTTAGGTTTGGGTTGAGTCGCGGTTGCTATGGCCATGGTTGGATAGGTTGAATGGACAAACCTTGTTACGCCAAACGCCCCGACGTGCAGTTCTTATTCTTCACGTTCGGGGCGAGTGTACTCGATCAAGCGACGCGTACGCTATCTGAATTCATTGAGCCAGCGGATTTGGTTTTTCAATTCTGCCGCAGAAACCGAATTCAAGAGACGCAGAAGACGATGCGCCAATGTTCCAATGGATTCTTCGGTGGAGAGAATAATGCCCCAGTGTTCTTTGCCTTCCGCGCGGGTACCTTTCGTGCAGCGCAACAAAATCATCAAAGTTGAACGTGACAATCGCGCGCTGATTCGACACCGCGTATTCCATCTGTTGGCGGTCATCCGCCGCCAGCAATCCTTCTTCACGCGCGCTCGTCACATCAAAATCGTATCGCCGCAATTGATTCACCAATCGCGCGGACAGGTTTTCATTCAAGTACAATTTAGGCGGGTTGGGCGGCGTGGGCATAATGTTCTAACCAGGATTCGTAACTGTTTTGCTGACGAACTCGGTCAATCTCGTCTTTGTTATCGTGATAGTACGCCAGCGCGCTGAAAACCTGGGCGGGCGTCAGATAATCCCAGTCCATCAGAATATCGTCCACAGACATGCCCACTTTGTAATAGTATCCGACAATATGCCAGACCGCAATGCGCGTGCCTTCGATAATCGCTTGTCCGCCACAAACGCCGTCAATTCTTACGATGTGCGGGTAAGCGGTGCGCTGAATCACTCGCTCTTTGACGCTCATTGCCAACCTCCTTTCCGAACTCGATTATACTCCTGCCTCGATGCGATTGCAAGGATATTTTCGCCCCACGCCTCACTCTTCTCCCTGATCGGCGCGCGTTCGCGCTTGTGATTCGCTTGCTCCAAATCGCAATACAGCAGGTTCGGCTCGCAATCCATACATTCGAATTGCAGCGTCGCGTGCGCGATTCCGTATTTGTGGAACAGCATCTGATTGATCGCATCTCGAATCGGCATACTGGCGCTGAGCGAGATGTCGTCGGTTGCCACGTGCGCGGAAAGCGAACGCATCCTTCGCGTGATGCTCCACACGTGCAAATCGTGCACACCGCGAATCCCATGGATGTTCAACAGGTCGCGGATGATCTCGTTCAAGTCCACATCGCGCGGCGCGCCCTCCATCAGTATATCCATCGTTTCGCGGATGATGCTCCAGGCATTCCAGAGAATCAACGCCCCAATAAAAAGGCTCACCAATGGATCCAGCCATTGCCAACCGGTGAAGGCAATGCCGATCCCTGCCAATATCGCCGCGCCTGTCGCCGCCGCGTCGCCGGCGAGGTGAACGTACGCGCTGCGTAGGTTCAAGTCGCTTTCGCTGCCGCGCTTGACGAGCCACGCGGTTCCGGCATTGACCACGAGAGCAACGGCAGCCACCAGCGCGAGAACCTCGGCTTGGACCGGCGGGGGCGCGATCACGCGCTGGTACGCCTCGTAGAAAATGCCCAGCGCGATGAGCGCCAGCGTGGTCGAGTTGGCGAGCGCGACCAGGATACCGCCGCGGTGATACCCGAACGTCTTGTCGGGGGTGGCGGGACGGGCAGCCAAGTGGATGGCATACCCGCTGAGCGCAAGCGCGATGACGTCGGTAAGGTTGTGGACGGCGTCCGTCAAAAGCGCGAGACTGTTTGCCCAATAACCCGCGCCGCCTTCGACCAGCACGAAAGCCAGCGTAATCGCCAGCGAGGCGACGATCCGGGTGGTGGTTTGGCCAAAGCGAAAAAGTGTGCCAGTGGTTTCCATTTGCGCCCCAATTACGTCTTGCGTTT
>DHFK01000068.1 GCA_002400365.1 Anaerolineales bacterium UBA4826
GCTTCCTGCGCTTTCTCGGTTAACCACACGTTGATTAGAGTTTCAGTAGATACACCTTGCTTATGAGCAAGCGTCGTCAGTCTCTTTGCCAGTGTTGGCTCTAATGCGGTCAGAAACACGCGACGCTGAATATCTACCTCAAAGTGCGCCTCTCTGGTCAAGTCCCAGTAGTCGGTCAAATCGTGACTATCCCAGAACTCTGCTGCTTCCTCAACACCCTTAAAGTGCTTGGGAATCGGGTCGCGCCTCTTTTTATTTGCCATAGGTCCTTCTTTCCTTTCTCGTCATATCTCGCGCGCTGACAATCAACGCTTCACCGGTTTTCTTGTGAACGAAGTAAACGGTAAGGTAACGACCTTCTTCGGTTTGCCCCAACGCCGCGTAGAGATTTTCGCCTTCAATATCGCCAGTCTCGATGAAACGGTAGCGTGGCGAACATCTCCTCCGCCTCATCAGTCGTGACGTTATGCTTCCACGAAAGTTTGTCAATAACGTCGCGCAACCAAATGATTCCAGTTACTTTCATTCAGCATACCTCGTTGCTTTCGGAAAACCAATTTCGCCAAAACGTCTGAGCCTGCCGCCGTCCGCGGCGGAGTTCCAGCACGCGCTTCTGGAATCTGCGCGGACGGGCGGCAGGCGGGTGTTAGGCGAAACAGCGACTTGGGTGACTCGCGTTGCGACCATCTGCGTGCCACTTATTGGCTTAGCTTTCCGCTTCTCCCGTAGGCTCCAGGCCGAAAGCGAGTCGTTTGCGCCCTTCGTCCCAGGAGATGTTAGGTCCTTCATTGCGCAGCATGTCAATGGTGGCATTGAAGAGAGCCGGATCGGTAAAGGAAATAGAGCCGATCTGGCGGTTATCTTCTATCAACTGGATAATCTGGCTCGGCCGGTCGCCGAAATCCATGTACGACACGTATCCAGTAACTTTTGGTGCGGCCATGGGAATACCCCCTTTCTTTCAAATCTCTTGTCGAACCATCGTTTCGCCTAACGCCATAGCACCACGCAACGGCGGAGGAATTGAAAGTACCTTCCAACCACGCGCCGCCGCGCCGTTGTCGTGGTAGCGTGTTTCCTGAAGCCGTTCTGTCTTGTTCGCTCTTTGGTCTATGCAGGTACGTGTTTCACTTTTTGACGCGCGACCTTGACCAAGACGCGCAACGCCTCGTTCACTGATTCGGAGTCGTGAAAGACTTCGGCGACATCGGGCGAGAGGACAACAATGTTCGTGCCTTCAGCATAACGTTTCGCATACTTGCCGCGCATGCCTTTGCTGAAATCATACTCATCCAGCATATCTGGGTCACGTCGAATTCTAACTGTCTTCTTCATATTTCTTCCTTTCTGTCGGTGTCGCGACACGCGCACTGATGATACGAATGGTGTCGCCACGTATTGTGTGAACCACCACTAACAAACGCCCTTGAAGCGATTGCCCGATGATAACGTAGCGGTCTTCATCTTCCGAGTGAAGCGGGTCATCAATCGTTCGAGAGAGAGTGTCACCAAAGACGGTAGATGCCTCTTCAAACGAAATCTTGTGGTCTGTGAGATTCCGCCGGGCTTTCTTCTTGTTCCATTGATAGATGAATGCCATTGAGTCTCCCAAGCGTCAGTATCAGTTCTATCATACCATCACTTGCGAAAACGCGCCACGACTCTGGAAAGAGGTTTCAGGAAACGCCGTAGCACACCGACCGCGCCCAAAGTGACCCGCGAAATGAAACCAGCGTCCAACTATGCCAACCAACTCTGCCAAAAAGCCGCGTACGTGGCCTGGTCAGCGTGCGCGTGTATCACGCCGTGTGTTCTGATTCCCCGTCACTTTGGAGATTGGGTCTTCGCTGGTCTTGCCTCAAGAAATCGGACAATCACCACAGCGATTAACGCGAAGACGAAGAAGACAAGGAGTACGCCTGCTGTGCTTTGAAGCGTTCCAATAATCGTCTCATAAACCTCTAGCACCCAACGGTCTGACGTGAGCGGGACTATTTCTTTGTATGGTTCCTGCGGTGTCAGGTATTTTTCAAATGACCAAACTCGGACACCACCGCCTATGCCCATGACGTAGATGGCAAACTTGAGATATTTTGCCCATGGTCGGCTAATGTCATCTGGGACAACTCGATTCAGCATGCCATCAATGGGTTTAGCGAAAACGAGGGTGACAATTGAGGCAACTACAAAGGCAATGATAAATGTGGTGATAAGCAGAGAAATAACCATTTTTCGCCTCCACGTCTGAAGATGGTTACTGACTGAACTTGATGTAACCCGCCATGACTCAACGACGAACAAAACGTCATGGCGTGAAACTTACGTTACCCGCAACCAAGCATCTACATTTAGATGCTTGCATCTATATCTATATACTTCTCCTGGTATCTACATCTATATACCTCCTTGAACAAGACGGTCTTGGAGTCCCAAGCGGACCACTTGATCGTACCGCAGTTCCCAAATCTGCTTCTTGCCGTTCCACATCCCGCCGGCTTGTTTGACCTGTCTCCGAATTCCAACTTCACTCAACGCTACTTTGATCGCGACCAGCGTGTCGTTTGCCGGCTGTCGCCGGCGCGGCAACCACTTGGTTTCCTCGACGATCAGTTCGACAGTTTTATAGCGTTTGACGAATCCTACATTCACGCCGCATGGTCAATCTGCTCCGTCGCCGCAACACGCCGGCGATGGTCGCTGAATTTCTCGCCACCCTGCCTCTCTGTTCTAAATCCGTTGATCTTCCACGGCTTGCATAGTTTGCATCCCGCGCGCGCATTGCGCGGACGCTTGCGTTTGTGGTTCATTTGGATTCTCCCACGCTCTCTTTCTGCCTCAACTGCCCACACCCCGCCGCAATCTCGATTCCTTTCTCCACGCGCCGCGTCGTCGGGATGTTCGCGTCGCGCAGAATCTTTTCGAATTGCTTGACCCGCGCGTCCGGCGAGCGTCTGTACGGCGACGCGGCGGTTGGGTTCAGCGGAATCAGATTGACGTGGCACAGCAAACCGCGCAGCAGCCACGCCAGCGCGCGCGCTTGTTCCGGCTTGTCGTTCACGTCGTCCATCAGCGCGTACTCAAACGTCACGCGCCGTCGTGTCTGCTCGACGTACGCGCCGACCGCGCGCATCAAATCTCTCAGCGGATACTTGCGATTCAGCGGCACAAGCGCATCGCGCAGCGCGTCGTCGGGCGCGTGGAGCGAGACCGCGAGATTGACCTGCAATGGTTCTCGCGCCATCCGCTCGATGCCGGGAATCTCGCCCGACGTGGATACCGTGATCCGCCGCGCGCCCATGCCAGAGCGCTCTGGATCGGCGAGCGATGCAATCGCCTGCCACGTCACGTCGAATTTCATGAACGGTTCGCCCATGCCCATGATGACGACGTTCGTGAGCGGCGCAGGACTCACCGCGCGCGCAAAATGCAACACTTGCGCGACGATCTCGCCCGGCGTCAGGTTGCGCGTGTAGCCGGCTTGCCCGGTCGCGCAAAATGGACAGCCGATCGGGCAGCCGACTTGCGTGGAGATGCACACGGTGCGGCGTTTTACTTGGCGCGGCTCTTCGAGTGCCGGACTGCCCGGCGCATCGGCGTACAGCATCAGCACGGTTTCGATCGTCTGCCCGTCGTCGAGTTGCAAGAGCGCTTTACGCGTCAGCCCATCGGCGGATGCTGTTGCGGCCATCGCGCGTGGAACGCCGATGCGCGCGGATTCAGTCAGGCGCGCCCGCAGGTCGCGGGGCAGGTTGGTCATTGCCTCGAAAGCGGTTGCCAGTTCGCGATAGAGCCAACGCTCAACCTGCGCGGCGCGATACGCCGGTTCGCCCCACGACTCGAACAAATCGCGCAGTTGTATTTTGTTAAGGTTCAGGAGATCAATCATTGTTACTAGAAATTGGAAATTGGACATTGGAAATTGGAACTTTGCCTGCTATCCAATTTCAAACTTCCAACCTCCAACTTCCAATCGCGCTAGTCTCTGCGCCGATTGGTCATGTTCAGCGCGATAAAAACATAGTACACCAGCGTCGCAAGCGCTTGCGCCGCGGCGGCGACGTACGTGAGCGCCGCGGCGGTCAAGACCGACTGCGCGGCATCCACTTCGCCGGGACCGACGAGCGCGCTGGAGCGCAGCATCTGAATCGCGCGCTGGCTCGCGTTGAACTCGACCGGCAGCGTGGCGAGCGCGAAGACCAAGCCCGCCGAGAAGAACGCGATGCCGAGCCAGACCAATCCGGACAGGTTGATAAAGATGCCGATGATGAACAAGATGTAGCCGATCCAGGGACCGACGTTCGCCGGCGCGACGAGCCACGCGCGCAAGCGCATCGGCGCATAGCCCTGCGAGTCTTGAACCGCGTGGCCCACCTCGTGCGCGACGATGCCGAGCGCGGCAACGGACGGAGTCCGCGCGACGCCTTCCGAAAGATAGAGCGTTTTGTCGCGCGGGTCGTAGTGATCGGTCAAGTTGCCGGGCGTGCCGCGGATGTTCAGGTTGAGACCATTCGCGCGCAAAAGATATTGCGCCACGTCCATCCCGGTCAAATTCCGCGCGTTGCGAACCTTGGTGTATTTCTCGTACGCGGAACTCACCTTCCACTGCGCGAACATCGCCAGCATGAGCGCTGGCAATGCGAAAACAAGATACAACGGATCAAAGTAAAAACCGAACGGCATGCTAAACCACCTCTTTCATTGCGGAGCCGACGTTCAAAAGTATACTAGACCTGTCAGTGAAAGTCAATAGGCGCGCACCCATGCCGCGCGCAACGCGTCCAGGTTGTCGAAAACCAAGTCAGGATGGATGGACGATTGCGCGAGCAGTTCCGGCGTCGTTACGCCAGTCAGCACCAGGATTGATTTCAAGCCCGCGCGCTGCGCCCCCTCGATATCCGTCTCCAGGCGATCGCCGAGTATCGCCGTCGCTTCGCGCGCCGCGCCCATTTTTTCCACGGCGATGTCGAACATGGCGCGCTCGGGCTTGCCGATGAGAATCGGCGCGACGGCGGTTGTGGCTTGCAGCGCGGCGAGGATCGCTCCCACGCCAGGGACAGCGCCGTCTTCGGTTGGCAGGGTCTTGTCGCCATTCGTGCCAATGAACTTGACGCCGCGTCCGATCTCGCGCGCCGCGCGTGCCAGTTTCTCGTACGTCAGGGCGAAATCAATTCCGACGACGACTGCATCGGCGTCTTGTTCGACTAATTGATACCCCGCGCGTGTCAGCGCATCGCTCAACCCTTCGCCTCCGATCATGCAAACGCGCCTGGCATCGGGTACGAGTCGCGGCAGATAGCGCGCAGTCGCTTCGGCGGAAGTGAGAACGCAGCGCTCTTCGATCTCGACGCCCACGCGCGCCAGTCTGCCCACAACGTCTGACGCGGGGCGCGCCGAGTTGTTCGTCGCAATGATGAACGAGATTTGTCGTTCGCGCAGGAAATCGAAAAAGGCGGGGACGCCGGGCAGGGATTGTTTGCCGCGCCACAATACACCATCGGCGTCAACGATGAGGGCGCGCAGTGTGCGTAGAATCATCGGTAGAACATTCCGACGAGGAGGTTGTGGATCAGGGCTTGCGCCACTTGCAAAATGAGCAGCGCGACGATGGGCGTGATGTCCATCATGCCGATAGGCGGGACGAATCGGCGCAGCGGCTCGAGGAGGGGATCGGTGATGCGATCCAGCCATTCGACGGCGGGATTGTAGCGATCAATCGGCAGCCACGAGAAAATCGCGCGCGCGATGATCGCAAAGGTCAGAAGCGTAAAGAGCAGGTCAATCAGATTGATCAATAGGCCCATGTTATTTTCTCCTGCCTCACCCCTCACCCCCCTTGCCCCCTCTCCCCTCTCCTGACTGGACTTTCAGGAGAGGGGAGAGGGGGTTGGGGGAGTGGGGCGAGGTCTTTCTCCAAAAATCGCGCGTCCGATGCGAACGATGGTTGCGCCCTCGGCGATCGCGGCTTCCAAGTCGTCGGTCATGCCCATCGAGAGATGCCGCCACGCGCAGTCGGGAAAGCGCGCGCAGAGTTCGTCGCGCAGCGCGCGCAGCGCGTGGAACGCGGAGCGCGGACGCGCATCATCCGGCTGTGCAACGATCGGCGCGATCGTCATCAGCCCTTGCGCGTCGAGATGCGACAGCGCCAGAATTTCGCGCGCGGCGTCGAAGAATTCCTCGCGCGGTTCAGGCGCAAAGCCGTATTTGCTCGCTTCGCCCGATACGTTGACTTGGAGCAAGATGGGCATTGTCTTGCCGAGCGCGGCGGCGCGGCTGTCCAATCGTCGCGCGAGTGCAACGCTATCTACCGAGTGAACCAGGTCAAACAACGCGGCGGCGTCTTTGACTTTGCGGCTTTGCAGATGTCCGACCAGGTGCCAGGTGATTGCGGTTGGGTGGTTGGATGGTTGGCTAGTTTGGAGTTGCTGGTTGACCAGCGGAATTTTGCTGGCTGCCTCTTCGAGGCGGTTTTCGCCGAAATGCCGAACGCCCAACGCGTGCGCCGCGAGGATCGCGTCGGCGGGAAACGTTTTGCTGACTGCGACCAATGTGATTTCGCGCGGGTCGCGCCCGGCGCGTTCTGCTGCGCTGGCAATCCGTTGTTGGACGAGCCGAAGATTCTCTTCAAGCATGATGAATTCAAAATTCACGCACCACGCATCACGTTTGATTCAACGCGATGATCGCTCCAAACCTTCCCGTGTTCCCATTCTCCGCCCGCCACGAATAGAACTCGTCGGTGTGGTGCGCGGTGCAGAGGTTGGCGATTTCGATTCGCGCGACGCCGAGCGCGCCAAGTTGCTGCGCGTTCGCCTGCCACAAATCAAAGTGGACTGCGCCATCGCTTTGCCGGATCAATAGGTCGTCCGCTTGGTCGAACGCGGCGCGCACGCGCGCGATCACATCTTCGCCGATGCGGTAGCAGCACGGACCGATGGACGGCGCGATGCACGCAATCAGATCGCGCGGGCGCGTGCCGAACACATCGCACATCGTTTGCGCGGTTCGCGTCGCGATCTGCATCACCGTGCCGCGCCAGCCCGCGTGCGCCACGCCAATCGCGCGCTGCGTCGGATCGAAAAAAAAGATCGGCGCGCAGTCGGCGTAGCGCAGCAGCAGAGGCACGCCCGGCGCGTTCGTCAACAGCGCGTCCACATCGGCAATGCGCGTGCCGCGCTGCGCGGGACCGACCACCCCCACGCGATCGGCTTGCGCTTGGCGCGCGGTCACAGTCGCGGTTTCATCCAGCGCGAGCGCGGCGTGCAGTCGGCGCAGATTCGCTTCCACGTTTGCCGTGGCGTCGCCCGTCGTATGACCGAGGTTGAGCGTAGCGAATGGCGCGGGGCTGACGCCGCCATGTCGCGTCGAAATCGCGTGGACGAGCGCGCCGGCATCGCGGAGCGAATCGAAAGTGTAGTAGACGAGACTGTGATCGTCGTGACGCTGCATCGCGGGTGATTATACCATAACGCGGCGCAGCCGCAACCAAAACATTATCCGCGAATCACGCGAATATCGCTAATCCAATTTTCATTCGCGTAATTCGCGTGATTCGCGGATGAAAGGATCTTCTTGCCGTTTGCTCTCAAGGCATGGCGCGGTTATAATATCGCCAGCGATTTCTTGCGCGGTAAGGAGGCGCCATGGCTCAAAAAATCCTTGTCGTGGACGACGAGCGCTTGATTGTTGATTCGGTCAAATACGGCTTGCAGAAAGAGGGTTACGCGATCGTCGTCGCGTACGATGGCGAGCAGGCGCTCGCCAAGGCGCGGGAAGAAAAGCCGGATCTGGTGCTGCTGGATGTTCAGTTGCCCAAGAAGGATGGCTGGGCGGTTTGCCGCGCCATTCGGGAGGAGAGCCGCGCGCCGATCATCATGTTGACCGCGCGCGGCGAAGAGGCGGACAAGGTTCTGGGGCTGGAACTCGGCGCGGACGATTACCTCGTCAAGCCGTTCAGTCTGCGCGAACTCCTCGCGCGCGTGCGCGCCGCGCTGCGCCGTTCGACCGAGTACGCCGAGGCGGCGCCCCAGCCCGTCACTATCGGCGAGGTTGAATTGGATCCCAAGAGCCATCGCGTCACGTGTCGCGGCAAGCTGCTGGAGTTGACGCGCAAAGAGTACGACCTGCTCAAGGTCTTGATGACGAACGCGGGCCGAGTGATCGAACGCAACAACCTGATTGACCGGGTTTGGGAGACGAATTGGGTTGGCGACACGCGGACCCTGGATGTGCACATTCGCTGGCTACGCGAGAAGATCGAGCGCAAGCCCAGCCAGCCGCGCTACATCCAGACCGTGCGCGGCGTCGGCTATCGTTTCGCTACGCCGAGCGAGGTTGAATGATGAGATTCCGTTTTCATCTACGCGGGCTGCGCGCGCGCCTGCTGGCTACCTACTTGATCCTGATCGTGCTGAGTCTCGGCGTGCTGGTGTGGCGCGTTGGCACGTGGCTGGAAGCCAGTCGTTTTGCGGAGACGCGCCGCGATCAGGAAGGGCGCGCGATTCTGTCGGCAAGTGTGGTGGAGGAACTGCTGGAGCAGTTGCGTCTGGGAGAAATGGATCAGGCGAAATTCGGGCAGGCGGCGCTGGGGCTATCACAAGAGATTAGTCAGCGCATAGTCATTCTCGATGCAGAGGGACGCGTCATCGTGGATTCCGAGCGTCCCCAGGAAGCGCGCAGCGACCTTTCGCGTGATCCGGAAATCATCGGCGCGCTGCAAGGACGCGTCGCGTACGCGATTCGCTTCGACGCGGACGATCAGATGGATGCGCTCTTCACCGCCGCGCCGATTCGTCACGATCAAGACCTGCTTGGCATTGTTCGTCTGGAACTGCCCATGAGCGCGGTCAGCGCGACGAACCAGCGCACGTGGCTGATGCTCGGCGGCACCGCGCTGCTCGCGGGCTTTGCGACAGTACTGGTCAGTTTCTGGTTCTCTCGCTCGCTCGTCCGTCCGATCGCCGAACTTACGCGCGCGGCGTCGGCAGTGGCAAACGGGGATCTCCAGCAGCGGATCCGCGCTAGCGGTCCCGAAGAACTACGCCGCCTCGCGTACGGATTCAATTTCATGGCGCAGCGGATTTCGCGCGTGATGGAGGATCAGCGCGCGTTTGTCGCCAACGCCGCGCACGAATTGCGTACGCCCCTGACGACGATCCGGCTGCGCGCGGAAGCGCTGTACGAGGGCGCGAAAGACGATCCAGAAGTTTCGGCCCAGTTCCTTGCTGATATCGTAAACGAGACCGATCGCCTGGCGCGTTTGGTGGATGAATTGCTCGACCTGTCGCGCATCGAGACGGGCATGGCGACGCCGCGCCGCGAACCGGTCGCGATGACGACCCTCGCGGGCGCGGTCGCAGAGAAACTCGCGCCCAGCGCGGCTGAAGCGGGCGTCGCGCTGGAGGTGAGCCCGGGGGACAAGTTGCCGCCGGTCAGCGCGGATCCGGATCAGTTGCGTCAGGTGTTGATCAATCTGATCGCGAATGCAATCAAATTCACGCCCCCCGGCGGCGCGATCGTCGTGCAATCCAAAGTGATCCATCGCGCGCACGGGAAGACGCAATTGCCGCCGGGCGACTGGTTGCTGACGACGATCCGCGATTCTGGAGTGGGCATTCCGCCGGAAGATTTGCCGCACATCTTTGAGCGCTTTTATCGTGGAGACGGAGGACGCGCCGACGATTCTTCGTCCAGGTCGGCGTGCGGCGCGGGCTTGGGCTTGGCGATCGTCAAGAGCATTATTGACGCGCACCACGGACACATTTGGGCAGAAAGCGCGCCGGGCAAAGGCACGACGATGGCGTTTGCGCTGCGGCTCGCCTAATCAAAGTTTCATCAGAAACGACCCGCGCGTGCTTCCCGCGGGTCGTTTCGTTTAAGGTGGATTTAAACATCACTTAAAACCCGATTAACCACGGACGCGTTGCCGCGTGGTACATTGCGCTCTAGACAGAGCAACCATAGGACGAGATCAAAGCGGAGGAAATCGTGGACAAGTTGCTGCACGCACTCTTTGCGTTTTTGGCTGCCTTGAGCGCCGCAACGGGGATGACTACTGACAGCGCCGATGCTCCAGATCGCCCTGCGATCGTTGCGCCAACCGTGGCAATGCCAACGGTTGACGCGCCCCAAACTCCCGAAACTGGAAAGAGCGGGGTCGTCGAGATTCGCGGCGCGGTTCAAAGTCTTCAGGGGAACGTCATTACAGTCAACGGGATCAGTATTGTTTTGGGTCCCAGTACGCAGATCAAGGGACAATTGAAGGTGGGCGCCGTGGTGCAGGTTGAAGCGGCTAGACATCCTGACGGTACGCTCAAAGCGCGCGCCGTGCAGGTAGGCGAAGATAAATGGCAAGTCGGCACCCCTACTCCCAGACCAACGGAAAAGCCGGGCGTCAAGCCAACGGACAAGCCGGAAGCAAAGCCGACCGAAAAGCCGGAGGTCAAGCCAACTGAGAAACCGGAAGTGAAACCGACGGAAAAGCCGGAGGTCAAGCCAACCGAAAAGCCGGAGGTCAAGCCGACCGAAAAACCGAAAGTCGAGCCGACGGAGACCCCGGAGGCAAAGCCAACAGAAAAACCTGAGGACTCGGGACACAAATAGGATTCAAACGAACAATCGCCCTGCACCATCCGCAGGGCGATCGCTTTGTCGGGCTCTCGTTCCAAAGGCAAGAACTTAGTTCTTCGCGGCTTGGAGTTGATTCAGTTTTTTCATCAAGCGCGATTTGCGGCGCGCGGCATTGTTCTTCTTGATGACGCCTTTTTGCGCGGCTTGGTCGAGCGCGCGGATCGCCTCACGGACGAGTTGCTGGGCGCTTGCCTCCTGCGTGCCGACGGCGACTTGGGCGCGTTTGGCTTGCGTGCGCGCGGCGGCGCGGATCACGCGATTACGCGTGCGTCGGCGCGCGCTCTGGCGCATTGCCTTCTCGGCGGCGTGTTTGTTAGCCAAGTGATAATCCTCCTCAAATTATGTCGGAGCGCATACTACAACAGATTCCTGATTTTGACAAATCAGCGCGTGGCGCGGGGTGTGTGGCGTGTGACGCGGGTTGCTCGCGTCACTCGTCCCCCGTCACCCGTTGTGACGATTACGCATATCCTGCCGCTCGTGCTATAATACGAAACGTGGTTTCGGAAACAACGCTGCCACCTCGCGGACTCGCGCGCGCCGCGACGGTCGTCATGCTTTTCTTCGTGGCTAGCCGCGCCCTGGGCTTGCTGCGCGACATCGTCATCAGCCATCAGTTCGGCACCGCGCGTGCGCTGGATGCCTACTTTGCCGCGTTCACCGTCCCCGATTTTATTTTCAATGTGATCGCGGGCGGCGCGCTCGGCTCGGCGTTCATTCCGACGTTTGCCGCCGCGCTGGCGCAGAACGATCCGCGCCGCGCGTGGCGCTTGGCGCGCGCGGTGATCGCCCTCGCGTTCATTCTGCTGACGGCCATCGCCGCGCTGTTCGCGCTGTTTGCGCCGCAAGTCGCCGCCGCGACGGTCGCGCGCGGCTTTGCGCCGAGCGAGCAAGCGCTGACCGCCGATTTGATGCGCTGGATGCTCATCACGCCGGTCGTCTTTGGCGTGAGCGGCATCGTGATGGGCATTCTCAATTCGTACCAGCACTTTGTGCTGCCTGCGCTCGCGCCGGTGCTGTACAACGCCGCGATCATCGCGGGCGCGCTCTGGCTCGCGCCGACGCTGGGCGTCTACGGGCTAGTGGCCGGTGTGGTGATTGGCGCGCTGTTGCATCTGGCGGTGCAACTACCGTTGCTGCTTCATTTCAGATTTCAGATTTCAGATTTCAGATTTGCGGGTTTCAATCTGCAATCCGCAATCTGCAATCTGCAATCCAACGACGTACGCGAAGTCGGGCGCCTGATGCTACCGCGCGCGTTTGGCATCGCGGCGGTGCAGGTCAATTTCTTGGTCAACACGGTCCTTGCGTCCGGGCTGCCGGCGGGCGCGCTTGCCGCGCTGTCGTACGCGTGGCGCGTGATGCTGTTGCCGGTCGGCGTTGTGGGGCAATCGCTCGCTACGGCTGTCTTTCCGACGTTTTCAGCGCAGACGGCGCGGCGCGAACTCGACGATTTTGGGGAAACGTTTTCCGCCGCTTTGCGCGCGACGCTCTACCTGACGATTCCTGCCACAGTCGGTCTGGTGGTTCTTGGGCGACCACTCGTCGCGCTGCTGTTCCAGCGCGGCGAGTTCACCGCCGAGTCCACCGCCGAGACCGCGTGGGCGCTGCAATTCTACGCGCTGGCATTGTTCGCGCACGCGGGCTTGGAAATCGTCACGCGCGCGTTCTACGCGCTGCACGACACCAAGACGCCGGTCGTCGTGGGCATCGGCGCGATGGCGCTCAACATCGCGCTGAGTCTCGCGCTGATTGGGCCGCTGGCGCAGGGCGGGCTCGCGCTTGCCAACTCGCTCGCGACGATTCTCGAAGTGCTGACGCTGTTCGCGATTCTGCGGCGGCGACTGGGTGTGCTGGATGCGCGGCGCATTGCGATTTCGATGGCGCGCATTGTTGTCGCGGCGCTGGCGATGGCGGTCGTGCTAACGCCGTTGGCGATCTATTTCGCGGCGTCGCCTGCCTTGGTCGCGCTGGTGGGGACGCTGATCGGCGCGGGGATGTATCTGGGCGTCACCATGATCTTGCGTTCAGACGAAATCACATTTGTCTTGCGGTGGATCAATCGAAAATCGAAAATAGGTGTTGGGAATGCTAGACAAACTTGAGGCAATCGAAAAACGCTACGCCGAATTGCACGACCTGATGGCGGATCCAGTGGTAACGAGCAATCCGACGCGCCTGCGCGACATCACGCGCGAGATCAGTAATCTGGAAGAAACTGTCGCCGGGTACCGCGAATACAAGACGACGCGCGACGCGCTGGAAAAGACGCGTGCGCTCGCGCGTGATGAGCCGGACGAAGAGTTGCGCGCGATGGCGAAGGAAGAAGCGGTCAAGTTGGAGGCGGAGGCAAATCGTCGGCTCGAGGAACTGCGCGTGCTGCTTTTGCCCAAAGACCCGCGCGACGACAAGGACGTGTTCGTCGAAATTCGCGCGGGCACGGGCGGCGAGGAAGCCGCGCTCTTTGCGGCAGACCTGTACCGCATGTACACGCGCTATGCCGAAGACAAGGGCTGGAAAGCCGAACTCGTTGACGAAAATCGCACCGGGCTAAAAGGATTCAAAGAAGTCGTCTTTGAAATCAAGGGCAAGGGCGCGTTCTCGCGGATGAAATACGAAAGCGGCGTGCATCGCGTCCAGCGCGTGCCGCAGACCGAAGCGCAGGGACGCATCCACACTTCGACGGCGACGGTGGCGGTGCTGGCGGAGGTGGACGACGTCGAGATCGAAATCAAGCCCGACGACGTCAAGATGGACATTTTCCACGCGTCGGGCCACGGCGGACAGAACGTGCAAAAGGTCTCGACTGCGGTGCGGCTCACGCACCTGCCGACGGGCATCGTCGTCACGTGCCAGGATCAGCGTTCGCAACTGCAAAACAAGATTCGCGCCATGAGTGTTTTGCGTGCGCGCTTGTACGAGATCGAGGTTGAGCGGCAGCAGCGCGAGGTGACGGAGGCGCGGCGTTCGCAAGTCGGCTCGGGAGAACGCGCGGAGAAAATCCGCACCTACAATTTTCCGCAGGATCGCGTGACCGATCACCGCATCGGTTTGACGCTGCACAACCTGCCCAGGATTCTCGACGGCGATCTGAATCCGCTGGTTGATGCGCTGATCGCGCAAGACCAATCAGCCAAGTTGAAGGAGGTAGGCGTCAATTGACACAATAAAGGCAACGCCCGCACGCCTCGTCCGCGGGCTGACGGGAATCCTGGCTTTCTTCGGCGGGATGCTTGGCATCGTCGCTTGCTCTCCGTTGGCGCGTCCGGCAAGCCCAACCGCCTCACCCACGCCGCGCTTTTCCGAAGCCGATGCGCGCACAGTCGCGGTCGTCCTCACGTACGAGGCCCAAGTCTTCCCCGAGCCATATAAATCGCAAGCGTACGCCGCAATCGCGTGGACAATGCGGAATCGCGTGGAGATTGGATTTGGCGGAATGGTCGGCTATGCGGACGACCGCTTGCTCAGCCGCTACGCGTCGTACCAAGATCACAAGAACGATCCGCCCGATGCGGATGCGCTGGAGATTGCGCGAGCCGTTTTGGGCGCGCCGACGAATGACGGGGATCCGACGCGCGGCGCGCGGCATTACGTGGACAATTCGTACTGGACCGGCACGCACGACCAAACCGGGGCGGCGGTCAAAGTGCGCGGCAAGTTCAGCGATGTGGACGTGCAGCGACTGGTGGACGAGGCGCGATTTCTGCTGACGATCGAGTGGCGGTCGCCGCCTGATCGCGCGGATGGTCCCGTGGTTTACGGCTTGTATTTTTTCGACTATTGGCCCCCGGCGACGCCAATCGTCACGCCGACCTTCACGCCGACGCCCAGACCGACCGCGACGTTAACGCGCACGCCAACTCGGACGTTGACGCCAACCGCAACGCCAAAGATCACCGCGACGGCGACGATCACTGTAACCCAAACGGTCACCGTGACGCCGACGATAACGATCACGGCAACGCGCGCGCTGACGGCGACGATTACAAGGAATCTCTGAATGGAAACAAATAAACCGCGAACAGGCAAACGAATACGTGAACAACTGGCTTTGGATTTCTCTGAGGCAATTTCTGTCAGCGTTTCTCCGAGAGCCCTCTCGGAACGCATTGGGACTTTCCAGGACAGTTTGCGCGCGCCGATTCATCGTTGGTTCAAGTATCCTGCTGGTTTCAGTCACAAACTTGTGGACACGCTCATTGAGGATTACGGTCTTGATGAATCGCATTGGATTTTGGATCCATTTGTGGGTTGTGGCACAACGGCAGTTGCGGCAAAAGAGCGAGGCGTCAATTGTGTTGGCATCGAAGCGCACCCGTTTGTGTATCAGGTTGCTCGGGTCAAAGCATTCTGGGATTTCGATCTGAGCGCGCTCTACCAACAAATCGAATCCTTATTGACGGCGTTGCACAAAAAGTTGTCGCGAGATTTTTCGCTTGATGTCTCCGAGTTCCCCGAACTCATTCACAAGTGTTATTCGCAGCGAAATCTGGCAAGACTGAAAATCATCCGAGACACTATCGAATCGTTTGATTGCTCGGAGGAGGAGCGCGATTTCTTTCGCTTGGCGTTGACGGATACTCTCCGCACTGCATCAACCGCGGGCACAGGATGGCCCTACGTCGCGCCGAGCAAATACCACGCGAAGCAAAGCGAACGCGACGGGTTGGAAGCGTTTGGCGAGCAATTGCGCCTGATGTACGATGATTTGAAGGTTGTGCTTGCGCGCGATCGCCGGCGGGTAGAAACAGAATTACTATTGATGGATTCACGCCAGAAATATCCGCTCAATGATGCGAGCATTGATCTGGCGGTTACTTCACCGCCGTACTTGAACAACTATGATTACGCGGATCGCACGCGACTAGAAATGTATTTTTGGGGTTGGGCAAGATCGTGGGGCGAGATCACGGAGAAGGTGCGCGATAAATTGATCATTGCCGCGACAACGCAGATTCGGCGGAACGAGTTCTCGGACGATCCGCTCAGCAAAGAATTGGGCGAATTAGATGCTCAAGTGTACGACGAGTTGCGCGCCAAAATCAGGAAGTTGGAACGCGTGCGGTTGGAGAAGGGCGGAAAAAAGAGTTATGATTTGATGGTCGCGGGGTACTTTAACGATGTGACCCAGGTTGTGCGGCAAGTGTACCGCGTGCTCAAGCCGCGTGCTCCTTTCGTGTTGATTTTGGGCGACTCGGCGCCGTACGGCGTTCATGTTCCAACCGAAGAGTACTTGGGCAAACTCGCGCTGGGGGTCGGATTTCGGCGATACGAAATTCAGCAACTGCGGACACGCGGAGAAAAGTGGAATCACAATCCCCAGCGCCACAAAGTTGGTTTGCGAGAAAGCATCTTGATTCTGGAGAAATAAAATGACAGACGTTGCAAACCCAGGCAGCGCGTTGGGCGAGGCTATCGGAGCGTTGCTTGAAGAAGAAATTCATCGCATCCTCAAGCCGCTTGCCGAGGCATCGAATTGCGTTTACATTGCCACTGGTCCAAACGATCCGCGTACAGGCAAGCCAACCAAATTGATTTTGGAAGACAGCGACGGAAACGAGTACAACGTTGATTCGGTGATCATCAACAACCGTTTCCAACCTTTGGTGCTTGTCGAGTCAAAGTACATTCGATACACGAAACACAATCGTGACAAGGCGAGTTGGGTTTGTACGGCTCACACCAAATTGCGCGAGCGGTATGGCACCGTCCGCAAGTCTATCGCTGTTCTGATGGGCAATTGGAGTCAACCCTCAAAAAGATTGCTCCAAAGTTTCGAGGTTGAACTCTTCGAGATTGCTTTTGATGATATTTGCGATGTGCTTGCTGGATTGGGCGTCAATTATCGTTGGGCGGAAAAAGATCGTGCTCAAGCAGGGGTGAGTTGGAAGAAATTCGTTTTGCTGTCCACCGCCCAACGCAAGCAGGTTGGGCGAAAATTGCTCGCGGGCATTCGAGAGTCGCTGCGAGCGTCGCTGCGAAAAGCGTTGGACGAAAGCGCGCCGCGGGCAATCAAGTCCGTGAAGGTCATCGTGCGAAGCAACCGCGGTGAAACTCGCTCGTTCTTGTTCAGCGATTTGAGATCCGCGATCGCTTTCTTGAACTCGTCAAGCGACGACCAGTTAGTGGATACGGCGGATGCCCCCGCGCTCTTGCGAGAATCGCGTAAGAAAAAGTGAGAGCAAGCGAATCCATAACCCTCGAATCTGCGCTCCTCGACGCGACGCGCGCCCTCGGCGCGACGATGGACAATCACGACGCGCGTCTACAGGCGGAACTCTTGCTCGCGCACGCGTTGCATACCTCGCGCGAGATGATCGTGGCGCGCTTGGACGAAACGCTCGGGCTCGACGTCGCCGCGCGGTACGCCGCGAACGTCGCGCGGCGCGTGCAGCGCGAGCCGCTGGCGTACATCCTGGGACATCAGGAATTCTACGGACTCGATTTTCTGGTTGATCCGCGTGTGCTGATCCCGCGCCACGAGACCGAGACGCTCGTGTTGCTCGCGCTCCAGCGAATCCAGCGTGTTCCGCGCGCGTCGCCGGTCGTCGTGGATGTCGGGACGGGGTCCGGCGCGATCGCGCTTGCGCTCGCGCGGCACTTGGACGCGCGGATATTGGCGACCGAAATCTCAGAGGATGCGCTTGCCGTCGCGCGGCTGAACGCCGAGCGGCTCAATCTGGTCGAGTGCGTGGAATTCCGGCAAGGCGATTTGCTCGCAGCGCTCGACCAGCCCATTGATGTTCTCGTTGCCAACCTGCCGTACATCCCGAGCGCGCGATTCACGCAACTGCCGCGCGAAGTGCGCGCGTACGAACCGCGCCTTGCGCTCGACGGCGGCGACGATGGACTCGTGGTGTTCCGCCGGTTGCTCGCGCAGTTAGAGGCGCGCGCCGCGCGCGGCGCAATCGCGCTGCTTGAAATCTCAGAGGAGCAGGGCGACGCGGCAAGCGAGTGCGCGCGGCGCGCACTACCCCGCGCGGCGACGGCGTTGCATCGCGATCTCGAAGGACTCGATCGCGTGGTAGAAATCCAACTTCCTTGAATTATGAAGACACAAATTCTCCCCGCCACTGACACTGAGGCGTTCGCGCACGCGGTTCGTCTATTGCGCGCGGGCAAGGTGATCGCGTTTCCGACCGATACTGTCTATGGCGTCGGCGCGAGCGGTTTCGACGCGCGCGCGATCGAGCAGTTGTTCGTAGTGAAAAGCCGCGCGCGCGGCAAGGCAATTCCGTACCTGCTGGCGAACGCGCAGGATCTGGCGCTCGTCGCGCGCGCGGCGCCGCACGCCGCGCGCTTGCTCGCCGCCAAGTTCTGGCCCGGCGGACTCACCCTCGTTGTGCCGGCTGCCGCGCGCGTGCCCAAGATTCTGATCGCCGGCGGCGATACGGTCGCGGTGCGCGTGCCTAATCAGCCCACGACCCGCGCGCTGATTGACGCGCTCGGTGCGCCGCTCGCCACGACGAGCGCGAACGCTTCCGGCGGGCGCGATCCGGCGAACGCGCAAGAGGTGCTCGCGCAACTCAATGGGCACATTCCACTGATCCTCGACGGCGGGGCGACCCGCGGCAACATCCCTTCCACAGTGGTTGATGCGACGACCGATCCGCCGACGGTGCTCCGCGTCGGCGTGATCGCGGTGGCGGAGATCGAACGCGTGCTGGGCAGAAACGTAGAAACCAGGTTCCTTTGAGAAACCTGGTTTCTCCGACAGACTGCTAGCGGATGACCTTGTGAATCAACGGCGGCGGCGCGGGCTTGGCGTCGCTGAACGCGTATGCCGCAAGCAAACGCGCTTTTGCCGCGTCGAATTTCGCGCGGTCGTTCGCGTGCAGCGTCAGCAGCGGCTCGCCGCGCGCGACGCGCGCGCCGACCTTGCGCTTGAACACGACGCCGACCGCATAGTCAATCGCGTCTCCTTTTCTCGCGCGTCCGCCGCCCAGGTCCACAACGGTCAAGCCCACCTCTTCCGCGTTGATGTCGGCGATGAATCCATCGCGCGGCGCGATGACATCTTCGACGATGGACGCCCGCGGTAGAATCGTATAGTCGTCCACCACGCGCCGCGTCCCGTCTTGTCCCTCGATCCAATCGCCGAACTTGCGGAGCGCGTCTCCGTTCGCGCGCGCGGCTTGCAGTTGCGCGCGCGCCGCGCCTTCGTCTGGCGCGGCATCGGCAAGCAGCAGCAACTGCGCGGCGACGGCAAGACAATGCTCGAAGAAATCGGCGGGACCCCGTCCCTTGAGCGTTTCGAGCGCCTCGATCACTTCGAGCGCGTTGCCGACCGCGTGGCCGAGCGGCTGATTCATGTCGCTGATCACCGCGCTCACCTTGCGCCCGACGCCGTGCCCGATCTTGACCATCAACTCGGCGAGCGCGGTCGCGTCCGCCGCGGTCTTCATAAACGCGCCGTGCCCCACTTTGACGTCGAGCACGATGATCTGCGCGCCCGCCGCGATCTTTTTGGACATGATCGAACTCGCGATGAGTGGCAGACAACTCACTGTTCCAGTCACATCGCGCAGCGCGTAGAATTTGCCGTCGGCTGGCGCGAGGTCGTGCGTCGGTCCGCTGACGACGATGCCGCAGTGCTTCAACTGAGCGAGGAATTCTGCCTTGCTCAGATCGGAATGAAAGCCGGGGATGGAATCGAGTTTGTCAAGCGTGCCGCCGGAAAAGCCCAGCCCGCGCCCGGACATCTTGCCGAGAGGCAGCCCCAGCGACGCGATGAGCGGCGCGACGACGAGCGTGGTCTTGTCGCCGACGCCGCCGCTCGAATGTTTGTCGAGCACGCGCGGCGCGATGGCTGAGAGATCGAGCACCTCACCCGAGTGCGCCATGGCGAGGGTGAGCGCGGTCGTTTCGGTTTCGTTCATGCCGCGCAGATACACTGCCATTGCCCACGCCGCGGCTTGATAGTCGCCGATTTCGTCGCGGGTGAATCCGTGAACGAAAAATTCGATTTCCTCGCGCGTGAGCGCAAGCCCGTCTCTCTTTTTTGCGATGATGTCAACTGCGCGCATGTCTACCTCAGGGTTCAGGAATCCGTGATCAGTTACCGGTTATCAGCGATCAGCCAGTCGTCTGATAACCGATAACTGATTCCTGATAACCAATCACTGATTTCTGTTCTCAATACGCTCCTCTCGCCAGTAGCACCGTCGGAATCGTCCGCAGCAAAATCCACAAGTCCATCCACGGCGTCCAGTTCTCGATGTAATAAATGTCCAGCATCACCATTTCGTCGAACGTCAATTCGCTGCGCCCGCTCACTTGCCACAAGCCGGTGATGCCCGGCGGGACATCGAGCCGGCGCTTGTGCCACTCTTGATAACGCTCTACCTCTTGCGGGATCGCGGGACGCGGGCCGACCAGACTCATCTCGCCGCGCAGGACGTTCCACAGTTGCGGCAGTTCGTCGAGACTCGTCCGCCGGAGCCAGCGCCCGACGCGCGTGCGGCGCGGGTCGTTCCGAATCTTGAAGAGCGGGCCAGTCGCTTCGTTCAAGCCATTCAGTTCGCCCACTTGCTCTTCGGCGCCCAGGCACATCGAGCGGAATTTGTACGTGACAAAGCCGCGTCCGCCGCGTCCAATCCGCTTTTGCGCAAAGATGATTGGACCGGGCGAGTCCATTCGAATCGCGGCTGCGATCATCAACATGACTGGCGTAAACACAAGCGACAACACGACCAAGCCGACGAGGTCAATCAAGCGCTTGAGCACCGAGTCTACGAGACTCAGTCGCGTCTCGCGCACACTGATGAGCGGGATGCCGCCAATGTCGTCAATCGCCACGCGGCTCAGCGACAACTGGAACATATCGGGAACGATCTTCGCGGCGACGCCTGTCCCCTGGCACAAGTTGATGATGCGAATGATCTTGTCGCGCGCCGTCCACGGCAACGTGACGATCACCTCATCCACCGGCAATTCCCGGATTAGCCGTGGCAGATTTTCGGTTCCGCCGAGTGCCCTGAAGCGACCGATGTCCATCTGTCCGCGTTCGGGATCGTCGTCCACAAAGCCCTGGACCTGATACGCCAGTTCAGGGCGCGCGACGATGTTGCGCATCATCGCGCGTCCGACCTCGCCCGCGCCGACGATCAGCACACGATCCACGCCGACGCCGCGGTGGCGCAACCGCATCATCCAGACCTGCCGCGCGATGGCGCGTTCAAGACAAAGCAAGAGGACGATGAGAATCGCTGTATAAACGTACACCGAACGCGAATAGACGAGCGGTCGGATGAAGAACGTGAACGCCATGAGCAACAGCGTCGCGGTGGTCGTGCCGTTGACGATCGTGTAGACCTCGTCGAGGTACGTTTGACCGCGCGCGAGCGGGTAAAGGCCATCGAAACGGAAAATGGCGACCGCGAGAATAGTGAGGACGATGGCCAGGGGCAGGTAAGCCGTGTAGGGCTGATAGAAGAAACCCTCGCCCAGCGGTGGAGTCACTTCGAGTTCGTAGCGAATGTACCACGCCAGCCAGACTGCCAGGTTGATCAGAGTCGCGTCAATCGCGACCTGGGCGAGCAGCCACACGCGACTATGCCGCGACACGGCGGACTCCTTGCGCGCGCTCGGCGAGCACGGTTCGATAAAGCGCGACGGTCTCACGCGCGGTCCGCGTCCAGGAAAACCGCGCGGCTTGTACGATGCCACGCGCGATCATCTGCTCGCGCAGCGCGCGATCCGTCAGCGCGCGCACGATCGCGTCGGCGAGCGCCGATCCATCGTCCGGCGCGACTTGCAGCGCGGCATCGCCGACGACTTCGGGCAGCGACGCCGCATTCGACGTGACGACCGGAATGCCGCACGCCATCGCTTCGAGCGGCGGCAAACCAAAGCCCTCGTACAGCGACGGGTAGACGAATAGATCGGCGGCTTGGTACCAGCGCGGCAGTTCATCTTGCGAAACATAACCCGCGAAGATCACGTTGTTTGAAATCCCTTCCTGCGCGATGGCGCGATCCACTTCCGCATACTTCCAACCGCGCGCGCCGATCAGCACGAGCCGATGCGGGAGGCGCACCGCGCGCTGGGCTTGCGCGAACGCGCGGATCAAGCGCGCGATGTTCTTGCGCGGCTCGATCGTTCCGACGTAGAGAATCATCTTTTCCGGCAAGTTGCGCTGCGCGCGCCACGCTGCGACCGCGCTGGGGTCTTGCGCCGGCGCAAAACTTGGATCGGTCCCGCAGTAGATCACTTTGATCTTGTCCGGCGCAGCGCCGAAGAGCGCGACCAGATCGCGCCGGGTGCTTTCGGAAATCACGGTCACGCGATCGGCGCGGCGTAATGAGTTGCGAACCGCCCAGGTCAGATATAGTCGGTTGGCGGCGTTGAACGATTGCGGATAGCGGACGAAACTCAAATCATAAATCGTCGCGATCCACGGAATCGAAATCGCCAGCGGTCCCGCAAACGCCAGCGCGTGCAACAGGTCAATCTGCCGCAGCAACCAGGGCTGGACGAATTGTTCCCAGACGATGCGCACGATCGGTTGGCGCGTGGGCAAGCGTGACTGCGCGATGGCGAAACCGCGGAAATGTTCGCGCGCGCGCGGCTCGCTGAGGAAGAGCGTGTATTCCAGGTCGGGCGCGGGCGGCAGATTTTGCAGCAGGTGATAGATGTACCAGTTGATGCCCGCGCTGCGGTAATTGCCGGCTAGATTGAGGAGATGCGCGTTGAGACCGATGCGGTGTGCCTTGCTGCCCACGGTGTCCATTATACCACAATTAGCCAGGTGGTTGGGTGGTTCGGTAGTCGGACGACGCTGCCCAAGCATCAAACAACCGAACCACCCAACCACCTAACCACCCAGTATCCGAGTGTAGACTTGAAACGTCTCTTCCGCGATGCGCGCTTGGGTGAAATGCGCGAGCACACGCCCACGCCCGCGCTGGCCCAGTTCCGCGCGATACGCCGGGTTGTCGCGCAGCGCGACAAGATGCGCGCGGAGGGCGTCAGCGTCCCCTTCAGGGAAGATCAATCCGGCATCGCCGATGACGTTTGGAATCTCGCCGCAGTCCGAGCCGATCACCGCGACCTGGCACGCCATCGCTTCGATGAGCACGCGTCCGAATTGCTCTTTCCAGTTGGGACGCGTGCGCGACGGCAGAACGAGCGCGTCGAGTTGCGCGTAAAACGCCGGCATCTCGACTGATGGACGGGTCGCGTCGAAATGCGCCCGCGCGTCAATCCGCAATGCGCGCGCGAGCGATCGTAGACGCGCCAGATCGGGACCTGTGCCGAGCACGCGCAATTCCCAATCGCCGGTCAGCCCGGCGGCGGCGCGCAGCAAAATGTCCACGCCCTTTTCCTCGACCAGGCGTCCGCCGGCATAGCCGATGCGGAATGGCTGGGTGGTTGGATGGTTGGATGGGTGGGTGGGTAGTAGCCCAGCCCGGCTGGGCGTCTCTGCCGGAATGAACTGGGTGGGGTCAACGCCGAACTGCGGGATCACGCGCGCGGGTCCGCGATAATTCTTTGCGCGCAAAACGCGTTCCGCGTCGGCATTGCCGGCAATCGCGTAATCGGCGTGGTTCAGCACATTGGCTTCGATCCATGAAAAGGGCGGAGGATAACGACGCCGGATATTTTGCCACGTAAAGAATACAGTCCTTGCGCTCACACGCCGCGCCGCGCGCAGCGCAAGAAAGGTTGCTAGGTTGTACGGCTCTTCGTCAATATGAACGACGTGCGGCTGGACGCGCCCCAGAATCTTGGCGAACGTGGGGTAATAGTGCAAATGGAATTGCCCGTTGAATCGGATCGGCGCGACAAGCAGGGTGTAGCCATTGGTGTGGGCGCGTTCGAGGGGGACGACACCGCGCTCGTCACGCCAGAATGGAGGCACGACCACAGTGAGTTCGAGGCTGGGTTGCTTGGCAAGTTCTTCCAGTTTGGTTTGGTACTGCCCGACGACACACGCTTTGCTGACCATCACGACGCGCATGGCGCAATTATAAAATGACAAATGACAAATGACAAATCTGGAAGTTTGAAGTTTGAAGTTGGATATTGGAGATCCATTCTGGCAGAGCAAGATCCAACATCCAATTTCTAACTTCCACCTTCTAAAACGGCGTAGACTTGCTCGAACTTGGGCACGATCTTGCGCCAATCGTATTTCGATTCTGCCAGCGCGCGCGCGGCGCGCCCCAGCGCGCGGCGGCGCTCGGGATCGTGGAGCAGCGCGACGACCGCGCGCGCGAATGCCTCCGGCGTGTCGGCGATGACTGCATCGCGATCGGGCGTCAGTTCGATGCCTTCGACGCCGCGCGTGGTAGAGACGATCGCTTTGCCCATCGCCAGCGCTTCGAGGACTTTGAGGCGCGTGCCGCTGCCCATGCGCAACGGGACGACGTAAACCGCCGCGTCGGCGATATATGGACGCGTGTCGGGGACCCACCCGGTGACCTCGACGCCGGGCTGTTGCTCGAGCGCGAGGATACGCGGCGCGGGCTTTTGTCCGACGATGACAATATGCGCGCGCGGAATCTCGGCGCGGATGCGCGGCAGAATATCGGCGCAGAACCAGGTCATCGCGTCAATATTCGGGCGAAAATCCATTTTGCCCGCAAAGACCAGGGCCTGCTCCGCGTGCGGCTTGGCGCAGACCTCGGTTGATGGAACGAAATGATCTGTATCCACGCCGTTAGGGATGACCGCCACCGCTGTGTCATTGCGAGCCGTCGAAGGCGGCGAAGCAATCCCCGAGTCACCAGGAGATTGCTTCGTTGCTTCGCTCCTCGCAATGACAGAGGGAGTAAGCAACTCGCGAATAGCATTGGCATCGGTGTCAGAGCACGCGACGATGTGATTTGCCAAACGACAGACCGCGCGTTCGTAGCGTTCCAGTTTCTGCCATTGAATCAGCGAGTAGAGCGCGGCGTGCCAGCGCGTCAGGTCGCGCGCGTCCGATTCGAACGCAGTGCGTTGGAGAACGTACTCGGCGTTGTGATCGTCGAAGACGAGGGCTGGAGGTTGGAGGTTGGAGATTGGAGATTGGAGATTGGATGCTGGCTCGGCTGAAAAGCCAACATCCAGTACCTTGCCATTTCGATCCCTTCGACTTGGATGATGTCGAAGGTTTGTTCGCGCAACACAGCATCAACAATTTCGTGCATGGAATGGGAAGCCAGTCGCAATGCCATGTCCGGCAGCGGCGAGACGAGGGTGGTCCACGCGCGCTGCCCGAGCGTGCGCGTCGGGTACGGTGCGATCTCGATGCGCTGGCAGAGCGCGCGGAGCGGTTCCGCGCTTTGTAGTTCCTCGGGCGTGCCGAAGGATAGAAGCGTGATTTCGTGGCGCGGCGCGAGATGCTTGAGGATATTATAGTTGCGGATCGTCGTGCCTTGCTGCGGCGGGTACGGTAGTTGGGGGGTGAGAAAGAGGAGTCTCATGTTTGTCTCAGCCGCGCGCGACTTTGCGGTACACGTCGAGCGTCTCGCGGGCGGCGCGCTGCCAAGAAAAAGTTCGCGCGCGCTTGAATCCTTTTTCGCGCAGTTCGCGGCGCAGGTCCTCGTCGGTGAGCGCGCGCCACATCGCAACCGTCAGCCCCTCGACATCTTCAGGATGGACCAGCAAGCCAGCGTCGCCGACGACTTCCGGTAACGAGGAGACGTTGGAGACGATGACCGGCGTGCCGCACGCCATCGCCTCGAGCGGCGGCAAGCCAAAGCCCTCGTAAAAAGAGGGGAGAACGAAAAGTCTCGCCGCGTTGTAGAGATAAACCAGTTCCTCGTTCGGCACGCCGCCGAGAAAACGCACCGCGTTATCCAGTTTCAAGTCCGCGATCACGCCGTCAACTTCCTCGCTCAGCCAGCCGCGCCGACCGGCGATCGCCAGCAGCGTTTGTGATTTGTAATTATCGCGCAGTCGGCGGAACGCGCGCAACAGCGTCGGCAGGTTCTTGCGCGGCTCGATGGTGCTGACGAACAGGACGAAATCGGAGGGTAGGCGGTAGTGCACGCGGATGCGCGCCAGCGTTTCGTCGTCGGTCAGCGGCGTAAAGAGCGGATGGGCGGCTTCGTGGATCACCGTGATTTTTTGGGGCGGCACGCCGAGCAGCCGCACCGTATCGCGCTTGGTGCTTTCCGAGACCGCGATGATGTGATCGGCTTGGCGCGCGGCGACATCTACCTGACCGTAATAGCGCGCGCTGTCGCGCGTCAAAAAGCGCGGGTACAGCAAAAAGGCAAGGTCGTGCATCGTGATGACAGACGGACAGCGGGTTCGCGCCGGCGGAATGAAATCAGGACTATGCAGGACGTCGAGCGCGAACGGCGCGAGTTCCAGCGACAGCGCCCAGCGTTCAAAGCGATGGTGGCTGGGGGTCCACAACTGGTCGAGTTTGAAGCGAGGATGATCCACGATCAACGTTTTGTCTTTGCGGCTTTTGAAGAGGATGAATTGGTCAACGTGGTCAATCTGCGCGAGGGCTTGGGTCAATCGCAGAATATACTGACCGATGCCGGCTTGGTGATAGTAAACGAGACGCGCGTCGATGCCGATGCGCATGAGTGCTCCTGCTGGATAAAGTGCTAGAATTATATCAGCGAACTTGGAAAAAGCAAAACGGGATTTGATTTGTGCGACGAGCGGTGTTATGATTCGTATAGGCAAACAGATACACGCCGAGCCCAACATCTGATTTTGAAAAGGACAAAACGCTATGCGAATGTGGATTCGTGCCCTGGCGATTGCGTCTGCGATCGCGCTTGCGGCATGTGCGGCAACGACGACTACATCCGTACAGACTTCTACGCCAACGGCGGAAGCCACTCCCACGCCACGCGCGCAAGTCTTCGATGGCGCACGCGCATTTCAGCACGTGGTGGCGCAAATGAACCTGGGGCCACGGCCAGCGGGCAGCGCGGCGAATCGCGCGACGGGCGATTACATTCTCGCGCGGCTCGCGGAATCGAAATGGAAAACCGAGACCCAGGAATTTGTTTTTCGCAACGTGCCGGTACGAAATCTCATTGGCAAAACCGCAGAGGGCAGGGGGCCCGTCATTATCGTCGGCGCGCATTACGACACGCGTCCGCGCGCTGACCAAGATAAATCCCATCCCGATCAGCCAGTGCCGGGGGCGAACGACGGCGCGAGCGGCGTCGCCGTCTTGCTCGAACTCGCGCGCACGCTTGATCTTGCGAAATTGAAGAACCAAGTGTGGCTCGCGTTCTTCGATGCGGAAGACAATGGCGATTTGGCCGGGTGCATCGTCGCGCCGCCGCCGTGCGACAATGCGCCGTGGACGTGGTCTGCCGGCGCGACCTACCTCGCCGACAATCTCCGCGTCAAGCCCGAAGCGGTCGTCATCGTGGACATGATCGGCGATGCCAATCAGAATATCTACTATGAACAGAATTCCGACGCGCAACTGCAGCCGGAGTTGTGGGGCATCGCCGCGCGGCTGGGTTACACAAGGGAATTCGTTCCCGAATACAAACATTCGCTCTCGGACGATCACACGCCGTTTCTAAAGCGCGGTCTGCGCGCAGTGGACATCATTGACTTTGATTATCCGTACTGGCATACGACGCAAGACACTACCGACAAAGTTTCGGCGGCAAGTCTGGAGCGCGTGGGGCGCGTGCTGCAAGTGTGGTTGGAGAATGGTCCAGCAGTCAAATAGTCGGATGGTCAGATGGGCAACACTGGTCTTTTTCTAGGGATTGCGCTTGTCTCTGCGGCAGGTCTCGCGTTTGAGATTACGCTCACGCGGCTCTTTGCGATTTCGCAGGGCTATCACTTTGGCTTTCTCGCGGTCAGTCTCGCGCTCCTGGGTTTCGGCGCGAGCGGGACGGCGCTGGCGGGGCGTCCTCTGGTTACCCAAGACAGATTGAAGACGCGTTTGGCGCAACTGGCATTTCTCTTTTCGCTCAGTCTCATCGCCGGCTACCTCACCATCAACTATCTTCCGTTCGACTCGTACCGCGTCGCGTGGGAACCGATCCAACTATTCTACCTCTTGCTGTACTATTTCGCGCTCGTCGCGCCATTCTTCCTCGGTGGGCTCGTCCTGGGCATGCCCCTCGCGGCGATACCGATACAGGTGGCGCGGGTCTACGCGGCAAACCTCTTCGGATCGGGAGTCGGCTGTGTCACCGCGTTGGGCGCGCTCGCGATCTTCGGCGGACCGGGCGCGGTGATTTGCTCAGCCCTGCTCGCGGCGCTCGGCGCGCTGACATTCTCGATGGATAGGACGCGGACAAGCGCGGACGCGCGCGGCTCTTTTCTTTTTTCCGCGTTCATCCGCGCGCGGAGCGGTCCGCGTCCCATTGTGGTTGTATCCTCTGCGCTTGGCGTGCTCCTCGGCGGGCTGCTGATCGCGCCGCCGCCATTCTTCGATCTGCAAATCTCGCCGTACAAAAGTCTCAGCCAGATCCTGCGCTTGCCCGAAGCGCGGCAGGTGACGCGCGCGTGGAACGCCTTTTCGCAAATCGTCGTCGTCGAGAGTTCTGCGGTGCGCTCCGCGCCAGGGTTGAGTCTGGCGTATCGCGGCGCAATGCCGGCTCAGCGCGCGTTGTTTGAGGATGCAGAAAGCATCGCTCCGCTCACCGACGCCGCGCCGCGCGAGTTGCTGGACGCGCTGCCGGCGACGCTGGCATACCGCTTGCGCCCGAACGCGCGCGCGTTGATCCTGAAACCGGGCGGCGGTCTGGAAGTGCTGGCGGCGCTGAACGCGGGCGTGCGTGAAATCGTCGCGGTAGAAGATAATCCGCTCGTCGCGCGCGTGGCGCAGCAATTCGCGCCGCGTGTGTTTTGGGATGTGCGCGTGCATGTGATTGACGGGGGCGCACGCAGTTTCGTCGCGCGCTCGCCGGACAGGTTCGACGTGGTGCACCTCGCACTGAGCGATCCATTTCGCCCGGTGACCGCCGGCGCGTACGCGCTGGGCGAGAACTATATTTACACGCAAGAAGCGTTCCGCGATTACCTGGATCGCTTGAATGACGATGGCATCCTCGTCGTGAGTCGCTGGTTGCAGCAGCCGCCGACCGAAGAGGCGCGCGTGGGGGCGCTGGCAATCGCCGCGCTGGAAGGCGGCGATCAGTTATCAGTTGCCAGTTGTCAGTGCATCATGACGTTTCGTTCGTTCTCGACTTTGTCGCTACTTGTCAAGCGTACGCCGTTCACCGCGCGCGAAATCGAAATGGCAAAGGCATTTGCGGAGGAACGGCAATTCGATTGGGTTACGTATCCTGGGATGCGCGCGGATGAAGCGAATCGGTTCAACGTGCTGCGCGACGACGAATACTATCGCGTGTTTCAGCAACTGCTCGACCGCGCGCGCCGCACACAATTCCTTGCGACGTACGCGTACGACATCACGCCGCCGACGGACGATCGTCCATTCTTCTTTCACTTTTTCAAATGGGAGCAGACGCCACAAGTGCTGCAACTGCTGGGCAAGTTGTGGCAACCGTTTGGCGGGAGCGGCTATTTGATCCTGTTGGCGCTCCTCGCGCTGAGCGTCGTCGCATCGGGTGGGTTGATTTTGTTGCCTCTATTGTCATTGCGAGCCGCGAAGCGGCGAAGCAATCTCCAATCAAGGTCGCTCCTCGCCATGACACTAGCGTACTTTGCGTGCCTCGGCATCGGGTTTCTCTTTGTCGAGATTCCGTTGATTCAGCGCTTTATCCTTTTCCTCGATCATCCCGTGTACGCGTTCGCGACGGTGCTGTTCACGTTGTTGATCGCGTCGGGGGCGGGCAGTGCATTATCGGAACAACTGCCGCAGCGCGCGATGCTTGCGTTGCTGGTCGTTGCGATTCTCGTCTATCCCTTGCTCTTGCCTTTTACGTTTCAGTTCTTCCTCGGCTTTCCGTTGGCTGTAAGGGTCGTCGTCGCGGTCGTTCTCCTTGCGCCGGCGGGATTCTTGATGGGCATTCCATTTCCCAAAGGTCTGGCGCGGCTAAATGAAACAGCCCCACGCCTCATCCCATTGGCTTGGGGCATCAACGGCTGCGCGTCGGTGATCAGTTCGATTCTCGCAACGATGGGCGCGCTGTCGTTTGGGTTTTCGATGGTGATGCTTGCGGGCGCGGGGGCGTATGCGATGGCGTTGATTGCTGTCCGTAGGACAAACCTGCAAATTTGTCCTACTTGCGCGTCAGCGGTACGAACAACACGCCCATAATATTCTCCGACACAACCTTGTCGCCGCGCTTGTTCACGCGCCAGAGCGTTTGAAAACTACCGACCGGTCCGACCGGGATGACCATTCGTCCGCCATCTTTCAACTGCGCGACGAGGGGCGGCGGGACGTGATCGGGCGCGGCGGTGACGAGAATCGCATCGAACGGCGCGTACTTTTCCCAGCCGTTATAGCCATCGGCGTTCTGCACGACGACGTTGGCATAGCCGAGTCGCTTCAACCGCGCCGCGGCGCTCTCGGCAAGCGCGGGGATGATTTCGATGGAATAGACCTGGTCGGTCAGCATCGCGAGAACCGCGGCTTGATAACCCGACCCGGTGCCGATTTCCAATACGCGGTCGCCGCGCTTGATCTGCGCGAGTTCGGTCATCACCGCGACGATATACGGCTGGCTGATCGTCTGACCGTTGCCGATCGGCAACGGATGGTCTTCGTACGCCTGCGCGAGCCATTCAGGCAGAACGAATTCGTGGCGCGGGACGGTTTCCATCGCGCGCAAGACGTCGGAATCGCTCACGGCGCGCGCGCGGATTTGATCGTCAACCATTGCTTTGCGCTGCAATGCAAAGTTGTCGGCGGCGGGTGTCGCCGCGACACGCGGAGTCGAAACGGATGGGGTACTCGTGGGGGTCGGCAGGGTAGGGGGCGCGCAGGCAAAGAGTGACGCGAGGAGCGCGAGTAAAATCGGGGCACGCGCGTAGGTGGACATATTCACCTCCAATCCGGTCTCATTATAGCACGGGTAGTCAATGTGCGGCGCGGCGAGAATCGTGGTAAAATGCAATGAATAAGGAGCCCACCATTCCAAAACCAACCACCTTCCCATCGCAACCACCAATTGAAAAAGCATTCCTCGTCGGTGTGGAACTCAAGCGACCACGTCCCGCAAATGACGCGGGATTTCACAACAAATTTCCTGCTGACGACTCGCTCGACGAACTCGCGCAACTCGCGCGCACAGCGGGCTTGCAGGTCGTCGGGCGCGCGGTGCAGCGCATCGAGCGCATCAATCCGGCGACGCTCATCGGCAAAGGCAAACTGAACGAGATCATCGCGTCGCGCGCGGACGCGCCGTTCGACGTCGTACTGTTTGACGAGGAATTGCACCCGAACCAACAGCGCGAAATCGAGCAAGCCTTTGGCGGATCGGATATCAAGGTGCTCGACCGCACCGCGCTCATCCTCGACATTTTCGCGCAGCACGCGCGCACGAAAGAAGGCGCGCTCCAGGTCGAACTCGCGCAGTACGAGTATCGCCTGCCGCGTCTCACGCGCATGTGGACGCACCTCGCGCGGCAGGCGGGCGGCGCGGCGGGGCGCGGCGGCACCGGCGGCGTCGGCTTGCGCGGTCCCGGCGAACGCCAACTCGAACTCGACCGGCGCGAGATTCGCGCGCGCATCGCGCATCTCAAAAAGCAAATCGAAGGCGTGCGCGTGGACCGCCGCGAGCATCGGCGCAAACGCCAACGCGAAGGGATGCCTGTTGTTGCGATCGTGGGGTATACGAATGCCGGCAAATCCACCCTGTTGAACGCGCTCACCAACGCGGGGGTGCTCGTCGAAGACAAGTTGTTCGCGACGCTCGACCCGACGACGCGGCGCGTGAAACTGCCTGGCGGTTCCGAAGCGCTGTTCACCGATACGGTCGGCTTTATCCAGAAACTGCCGACGCAACTCGTCGCCGCGTTTCGCGCCACGCTCGAGGAAATCACCGAAGCCGATGCGTTGTTGCACGTTCTCGACATGACGCATCCGAATGCGCGTGACCAGGCGCGTGCGGTGGAAGAGACGCTGGAAGTGATTGGGGCAGGGGGCAAGCCGGTTGTTCTCGCGTTGAACAAGATGGATAAAGTGGCGAGTGTCATTGCGAGCGGAGCGAAGCAATCCCCAAACCGCGAGTTGGAGATTGCTTCGCAAAAACCGCTCGCAATGACAAAGCCGTGGGTTACCCAAGACGACTTTTCGCGCGAGGGTAATGCCGTACGGATCTCCGCGCTGGCAGGGCAGGGGCTGGATGCGCTCCTCGCGCGCGTCGAGAATACGCTCGCGGCAGAGATGGTCGAAATGCGCGCGCAGATTCCGTACAGCGCAAACGAACTTGCCGCGCTCTTTCATCAACGCGGCATCATCGCCCGCGAGGAGTTCACCGAGAAGGGGACGCTCATCGAGGGAAAAATTGCGGCGAGTCTGGTCAAGCGCTTTGCGCGCTACGAAATCTGATTTGCGCGTTTGTCGTTGCGTCGAAACGTTCTCCACATATTCACCGCGAGACACGCGACCGCTAGCCACCCGAGCGCGCCTGAAGCCCCGAGTGCGATGTTCGCGCCGGGGAGGTCTGGCGCGAACAAAGGGGCGACGCGAAACAACGCAGCCAGGTTTCCCAGCCAGACCGTCCCCAACACGAGACGCGCGCTCGCGACCCGCGACTTGCCGCTGAACCCAGGTAGCATCCTCACCGCCATTCCAAAAATCAACAGGGTGATGAATCCAACGGCGATCGCGTGGCGCTCGATGTCGGGATTGAACAGGGCAGGGAATCCCGCGAGCGTCGCCGCGCCGCCAATCACCGCGAGCGCGCTCGCAAACGCGAGCCACGCGTACGCGGAGATGACGAGCAATTCAAACCGACCGAACTCACCATAGTCGGGATAATTCCGGCGCGTCGGTTTGCGCGTCTCGACGTAGCCGGCTGGGGGAGGCGTGCGACTCGCCGTCCACGGCGCTTTGCGTCTGAGCAGAACATCGAGCGACCAGATGAACGTAAGTAACGCGACACCTTGCAATACCGCGCCTACCGAGCCGAACACTTGTTCTAATTCTCCTGCCACGCGCAAGACCAAACCACTGACATAAAGTATGAAGATCGGCAACAGAACGCGCTTTGGGGGAGATGTCAGGCGCAGGAACAGCGGCAGATTCCGGACCGACAACGCAAGCGCGATCGGTATGACAAAGCCGTACATCATCAAATGGACGAGCGCGTTGTCGAGCGTGCCAGGAAACAAATAGCCGCGCAGGGCAATCGAAGTTGAAAGAGCAGCGTTCAGTGCGGCGGCGACGACGAGACTGACGAACGCGGTTGCGAGGTACGGTTGCACGGGAATGATTGGCGCGGCGGCGCTCAACGGGCGCGCGCGGCGAAACGACGACACGATCATCGTTACAAACAGCAAGACACCGATGACCTCGACGACGCCGGAGACCAGCGTACCAAAGCGTCCCAGAGCCGCGTAGAGCGACGCTTGAGGCATCTGGGTCTCGACGATCGCGACAACCGGCTGGCAGAACGCGCGCAGCGTGACGCCGACGACGAAACACCCGAGCGTCCACGGCGCGAGTTCGCTGCGCGCGAGCGTCGTCCCGCGCAAGCGCGGTAAGAAGAACAAGCCAACGCCGACGACGAACAAGCCAGCCCAGCCGAAGAGTTGCGCGTGACCGTGCGCTTGAACCAACGCCAGCCACCACACGCCCAGCGGCAATTTGAACGCGAGCGCGGCGATGATGACTGCGGCGTATCCAAATCCTGCGGTCAGCGCGAGCGCGAGCGCGGCGAAAACGAACGGTTCGTGGACGTGTCGTTGATCCATCATTTTGCCGCTTCCGAGTCTATCGGCAAACCTGATTTACGTCAAGGACATTTGACACAGAATGCCATGTTTGCTATACTTCGGTTAATGATAATTTAGATAAGTGTAATCAGTTGGCGGTTCGCGGGCAACTCTGTATGGCTGCCCCACCGCCCTACCGGGAGTTTGACAGAATCTATGGTGACGATTGACGAAGCAATGGAAAATTTCCTGCGTGACCGCGCGGTCGGACAATCCGCGCAGACGGTCGAAACGTATTCTCAGGGGATGCAACGGTTCAAAGAGTATCTCGAGTCAGTCCACCACTCCCCTACTCGCGCCGCGTCTACCCTTGCCGTTGACCACGCGCTCGACTGTGCCAAGTGGTTGAGCGAGGAACGTGCGATCGGCAAGGCAACGCTCCGAACGTACCTGACAAGCATCTCGCGCTTGTACGCGTACCTGTTGCGCGAAAAGATCGTGAATCTCTCTGCGGCTGAAATGGAGCGCATGCGCGACGCGTACCATCAATATCGCAAAGGCGGCGGTCGCCCGCTGCCGAAACTGCCGCCCGAAGAAGCCATCGTCGCGCTGCTTGCCGCCGCGCGGCGCGTCAAGCCCGAAACCAAGCGTCCGCGTCTTGAACTCGCGCGCCTACGCAATATCGCGATGCTCGAAGCCCTACGATCGTCGGGGATGCGCGTCGGCGAACTCGTCGGTCTGAAACGTGACGATCTCGATTATCGCAACCACACCGCACGCGTGACCGGCAAGGGCGACAAACAGCGCATCGTCTATTTCGACGACAAGGCGTGGCAAGCGATCCAAGAGTATCTGAAACTCCGCAACGATGGCGCACGCGGACGCGCGTTGTACCAACTGCCGCTCTTCGCGCGCCACGACCGCCGCGCGAGCAACCGGACGCTGCCGCTGACGACGGATGGCGTGCGGCTGATGTTTACCACACTTGCGCGCGCGGCGCAGATCGAGGTCGTGATGACGCCCCACTCGCTGCGCCACGCGTTCGCAACCAAGATTCTGGAAACCACCGGCGATCTCGCGGTCGTTCAGGATATGCTGGGACATTCATCGCCAACCACCACGCGCATCTACGCCAAAGTGTCGAACAAGAAGATGCGCGAGGCGCACCGCACCGCGTTCAACTATCGCGGCGCAGAGGACGCCAAGCCCGGTTGACCGTTCCACCATCTTTTGCTAGAATGTCTCGCGCTCTAGTTGCTCTCGCGAAGAAAGGATGATATGCGTTCTGTTTTGCGTTTGCTGATCATGGTCCTGCTGGCGGCGCTCGTCATGTTCGCGGCGTTCGCCGCGGGCTTTGGCGTGAATTACTATGTGGTGAATACCCAGACCCTCAGTGTCGAGGTGCCCAAGAATTTTGGGCTCTTTTGGGAAGCCTGGAACGTTCTCAAAGGCGAATTCTACGGCGATATCCCAAGCCGCCCGGTGATGACGCGCGGCGCGATTCGCGGCATGTTGCGCGCGCTCAACGATCCCCACACCGTCCTGGTTGATCCCACCCCGGCGCAGACCGAGCAATCCACCCTGAAAGGCGAAACCGGCGACGTCGGCTTGAATCTCGACGTGCGGAGCCACGTGCTGGTGATCGTCGCGCCGATTCCCAATTCGCCCGCCGACAAAGCCGGGTTGCGCCCCGGCGACATGATTCTAAAGATCGGGGACAAGGAACTGGATTTCGACGTCACCGCGCAAGATGCGCTGAACCTCTTGCGCGGACCCATCGGCAGCAAGGTCATGCTGAGCGTCCGCCGCATCGGCGAGACCAAATTGATGGAAGTCGAACTGACACGCGAAAAGTACGCGCTGCCGACCGTCGAGGCAAAGATGCTGCCGGGCACGACCTTTGGCTATATCAAGATTACGATGGAGACGGCGGAGACGGCGAACGAGTTCGCCAAGTCGCTGGAGCGTCTCAAAACGCAAAAGATGACGGGGCTGGTGCTCGACCTCCGCAACAATCCCGGCGGCTTGTTCCCCGAGCCGGTGCTTGAAATCGCCGGGCAATTCCTAAAGAACAACGACGTCGTCTTGTACGAGAAATATCGCGATGGGGCGGAAAAGGAATTCAGAGCGGGCGGGCGGCGCGGCGCGGCCGATCTGCCGGTGGCAGTGCTGATCAACAGCGGCACTGCGAGCGCCGCGGAGATTCTTGCCGGCGCGCTCAAAGACTATCAGCGTGCGCCGCTCATCGGTGAGCCGACGTACGGCAAAGGATCGGTGCAGTCCATTCGGCAACTGAAGGATGGCTCTGCCTTGCACATCACCACCGCGACCTGGTTCACGCCCAAGCACAATCAAATCGAAGGCACGGGCTTGCAGCCGGACATTGCGATCCCGCTGACCGACGAGTCCATCAAGAAAGGCGTTGATCCGCAACTCGACCGCGCCATCGAGTACTTGAAGAAAGGCGCGTAAACCGATTTGGGGTTAATAATGATTCGCGGAATTGTACGCGTGGTCTCAATGACCATTGTTTCGATAATGCTCGTGACGCTGGCATTCGCCGGCGGGTTCGCGGCGAGTCGCCAAGTCTTCTTCCCTGCCCCGCCGCCAGAGGATGGCGCGCCGGCGGATTGGAAGCCGTACTCGCCGCTCTTGTGGGAAGCCTGGGGTTATGTCCAACAAGATTTCTACAAGACGCCGCTTGATCAAGCCGCCATGGTCAACGGCTCGATTGCCGGCATGGTGCAATCCCTGGGCGATCCGCACACCGCGTTCGTTGACGCCAAGCGCGCGGCGATTTCGTCAACCGATCTGGAGGGTTCTTTCGAAGGCATCGGCGCGCACGTTGAGATGCGCGAAGGACGCTTGACGATCGTCGCGCCGATCAAGGGAACGCCAGCCGACCGCGCCGGCTTGTTACCGAACGACATCATTCTCCAAGTGGATGACACGATCATCCAGAACATGGATGTGAGCGAGGCAATTCGGCTGATCCGCGGACCCAAGGGCACCAAAGTGCGATTGCTGGTTCAGCGCGCCAAGCAATCGGCGTTCGTGGTGGAGATCACGCGGAATACGATTCGCACGCCCTTTGTCGAAGCGAAAATGATCGAGGGGACGACGATCGCCTACCTGCGGCTGAACGAGTTCGGCGGCACCGCGCCGGAGGAGATGCGCGCGGCGTTGCAAGACCTGATGGCGCAAAAGCCGACCGGTCTGATTCTCGACCTGCGGCGGGATCCGGGCGGATACCTGAGCGTCGCCGTGGATGTGGCAAGCCAATTTCTCAAGGGTGGTCAGGTCGTGTTGATCGAAAAGGACAAGAACGGCGTCAGCCAGGAATTCAAAGCGCGAAACGGCGGGCAAGCGACCGACGTTCGGATGGTGCTTTTGGTTGACGGTGGATCGGCGAGCGCGTCCGAAATTGTCGCGGGCGCGCTGAAAGATCACAAGCGCGCAACGCTGATCGGCGTCAAGACGTACGGCAAGGGATCGGTGCAGAACGTCCACGCGCTGAGCGACAAATCGGAACTGCGCGTGACGATCGCGCACTTTTTCAGTCCCCTGGGCAACGCGATTGATGACGTCGGTGTGACGCCGGACATCGAAGTGAGAAACACTGACGACGACATCGCAGCCAAGCGCGATCGGCAACTCGACCAAGCGATCGAGTTCTTAAAGACGCCATCGGTTTCCCAGAGGTAGTTCGATGATCCGTGTTATTCTGCGTGCGGCAAGCATAACCTTTCTGTCCGGCATTCTGGTTGGCAGCGCGTTTGTGGCTGGCTCCGCCACCGCGCGCCTGATCCTCCCCCCTGCCCTGCGTTCGGATAGCGGCGCGCCCGGCGATTGGGCGTCGGCAATTCCAGTTTTCTGGCAGGCGTGGGATTATGTGCACGAAGATTTTTACAAACCCGAGATTGACGACAAACGACTGGTGTATGGCTCGGTCGAGGGAATGGTCGAGTCGCTAGGCGATCCGCACACGTTGTTCATCGAGCCCAAGACCGCGGCGATCGAGCAGTCGAAGATGCAGGGTTCTTTCGAAGGCATCGGCGCGACAATTGAAATGCGCGAAGGGCGCCTCACTGTGGTCGCGCCCATCAAAGGATCGCCGGCGGAAAAAGCCGGCTTGAAGACCGACGACATCATCCTGCAAGTGGACGACACGATCATCCAGAACATGGACATCACTACCGCCGTCTCTTTGATCCGCGGGCCCAAGGGGACGACGGTGACGCTGCAAGTCCAGCGCGCCCGGCAAGCGCCGTTTACCCTAAGCATCGTGCGCGACGTGATTCGGACGCCTTCCGTCGAAGCGAGGATGATTGAAGGGACGAGCATCGCGTACATTCGCTTGAACGAATTCAGCGCGACGGCGCCGGGGGAAATGCAGACCGAGTTGAAAACCTTGCTGGCGCAACACCCCACCGGTTTGATTTTCGATTTGCGTCAAGACCCGGGCGGCTTGCTGAGCGCGGCGCTCGACGTGACAAGCCAGTTTGTCAAGCCCGGGCAAATCGTCGTGGTCATCAAGGATAAGAATGGGCGCTCGGTGCCCTGCGCGGACGCAAGCGGGAGGTCTATCGAATGCAAGACCAAAGCCGGCGGCGTCGCGACGGACATTCCCATGGTGATCCTGATTGACAAGGGCTCGGCGAGTTCGTCCGAGATTGTCGCCGCGGCGTTGAAGGATTACCAGCGCGCGACCCTGATCGGCGTCACGACATACGGCAAGGGTTCGGTGCAGATAGACCACACGCTCAGCGATGGCTCTGAACTGAATGTGACCGTCGCCCACTTTTTCAGCCCCAAGAACAACGACATCAACGAAGTCGGCGTCGCGCCGGACATTGAAATCAAGATCACGGAAGAGGATGTTGCCGCGAAACGCGATGCGCAACTCGAACGGGCGATCCAATTCTTGCAGACGGGCAAGTGAATCGGCTTGTGCCAATGGCTGAAAACGTCAAGGTTCTGGCAACCAATCGCAAAGCGTATCACGATTACCACGTCGAAGAGACGCACGAAGCCGGCGTGGTGTTGACCGGCACAGAGATCAAGTCCGTGCGCGCCGGTAGCGTCAACCTGCGCGATGCGTACGCGCAGGTGCGCAACGGCGAGTTGTGGCTGATGAACGTTCACATCGCGCCGTACGAGCCGGCGAGCCGCCAGAACGCCGATCCGTACCGCGAGCGCAAGTTGTTGATGCACCGCAAGGAGATCATGCGCCTCTTCGGTCGTGCGCAGGAAAAGGGATTGACGCTCGTCCCGCTGCGGATGTACTTGAAAAAGAATCGCGCCAAGGTCGAAATCGGTTTGGCGCGCGGCAAAAAGCAGTACGACAAGCGCGCGGCAATCGCCCAGCGCGAGGCGGCGCGCGAGATCGAGCGCGCGGTCAAGGCGCGCGGGCGCGGGTGAGGCGGCGCCAATTGAATCGCCCCAGTATCGAGTGACGATGCTGGGGCGATTGTGTTTGTGTTGCCCAACGGTCGGCATAACCCGCGAGTGCGGCGCATTTCAGCCGACTGCGATTTACGCGCGAGTAGCACTCGTCGGGTTCATGCCGTTGTTAGGCCGAGCCTATTTAGTTGTGTAGATAACCTAGAACAACGCTATCCGGTTTTGACTGGGTTAACTTTCTCAGGCATCATGGTAAAACTCGTCAGCACACCGGCTACACCCGCCATCCAGATCGAGCCAAGCCATAAATGTATCGGCCAGATCACCCCATTGGGCATGAACGCGACAATCAGGAAATAGAGTGAAAACAGCACCAAGGGCACGCAGAAGGCTAATATCCTGTACCCAAGCGGCGAGGTTAGTCTGGCTTCTCCGCCGCGACGCATCCACGCCCAAATGATCTCTCCAACTAATGCCGCGCCTAGGATTGCGGGGAGGTAACTATACACTCCAACAATAACTGCGCGTTGGATAAAAACCCAAACCAGGATGAAAGTCAATGAGCCAGAGGGCAAACGCCAGCGGTATAGAGGCAGAATCACGAAGGGAATCAGAATCAGTGTCGTCAGGAGAATTCCGCCCACCCCCGCGATCTCGGCTGTGGGAGAACCATAGTCAATGAAATTATAGGCGTCGCGCACTCCAACGATGGCTCCTTTAGAGGCGTAATCGGCAGAAAAGGGGTCGAAATACCAAGTTGGCCAAAACACAATGACGAAGAGCGAGGCGATCCCAATCAGCAAGGGCAGACTGGTACGGAAGGAGTTCTGACGTTCACGCGAGGATAGGTCGAATTGGTAAATCGCGTGGCTTAGTACGCCGAAATATATCAGCCCAAAGGCCAGAAAAAGCACCAGATGAGCAGGGCTCAGAAGGATTTCAAGGTTAAGCTCAAAACCAAACAGGGTGTGCCAGATAGCATCCAGCCCGCCCGATATTCCAAAGAGAATAGCCCCCAATGCGACAAGCGCATATCGTGGAGGTAACCAATCCACCATTTGGCTCCCTTTTCTGATCTGCAATCCGACATAGGCGACGACTGATCCTAGTACAGCGAGCCAACCGCCGTACAGGAAGTAATGCGCAGGAACAAAGAAAGACTCGATTTCGACACCGTAGAATACATGTGTCCGCGCGTCAATGATTCCTCCAATCTGTAGCAGAATGATCAGCCCAATCATGAGGGTGTGAAATCGATACGCCGATTTCGTAAACGGATTCGGTTTCCCGCTCTGATCTTTGCCTTCGGCAACGATGTTTTGCCACAACGCCGAACCAAGACGGTTTATTTGGGCTTGGTAGTTTTTGAACATGGGCCTTATTCTCCTGTGTATCTGATTGATATCCGTATTTCTAGTATATGGCCTAACTTGAATTATATAGCAATCTACACCATAATCAGTCTAGTAGAATTCAAGGAGACTGTCAAGTGTCAAAATTGCTCGACTCGGTACGTGATTCGATGCGCCTGAAACGCTATNNTTATCACAATAAGCGACACCCGCGCGAGATGGGCGCGTCAGAGATCGGCGCATTCCTCACTCACCTTGCCAAAGAAAGGCGTGTTTCGGGCTCAACCCAGAACCAAGCCCTTCAAGCCGTCCTCTACCTCTACCGACATGTCCTCCAAATCGAGATCGGCGATCTCAACTTTGCGCGCGCCATCAAAGACAAACGTCTTCCCACTATCCTCACGCGCCAAGAGGTGCAAAATATTTTCGCGGCACT
>DHFK01000107.1 GCA_002400365.1 Anaerolineales bacterium UBA4826
GTACAGAAACTAGGAACACACCTCTATCAAAAACTGCAATGGTACTAAACTGGGAGCACCAATCGGTGAACATTCTCCCTTTCCCTAACGAATCGCGCTTTGAAGCCGCGACCATCGAACGACTCAAGCAACTCGGCTATGAGTAGGCCAATGGCAGATTGTTGCGCGAGAATTCTGGTATTCGCTAATTTTCAAATTGCTGGCAGGCAAACTCAAAGTGCAAGCCGCAGAAAAACAAATCGCGGAAACAACTTGATTGTGATAGGATTGAATCAAAGGAGTTACGCCAGTGCCAGAAATCAGCCGCTTTCTCGGAATCGTCATCGGTATGTATTATCGCGAGGAACATCCCGTCGCGCATTTTCACGCTATCTATAGCGGTCAGCGCGCCAGTTTCACCATCGCAGACTTGCGGCTCATCGAGGGGCATCTGCCGAAACGAATCGTGTCGCTTGTGCTGGAATGGGCGTTTGAACATCGCGACGAATTGATGGAGGACTGGGAATTGGTGCGGGCAAAAAAACCGCTCAAATGGATCGAACCTTTGGAATAGGGGGTTACTATGCATCTGGTCAAAGATGTGACCTACGTATCCGAATATAAACTGCGTTTGACGTTCGATGACGGCAGTGTGCGCCTGGTGGATTTGGCAAACGAATTGGACGGGGAAATCTTCGAGCCGTTGAAAGATATTGCCTATTTCAAAACGGTTCGCGTCAATCCCGACCTGGCGACCATTGTCTGGGACAATGGCGCAGACCTGTCCCCTGAATTTCTGTACAAGATCGGCAAGCCCATCGCACAAACTGCTGTAGCCGCATAACCTTGAAACTGCCTGGCGCATTTGCGATTGTTGAGCCAGGGCGCATCCATCCCCAGGAGTGCAGATGCCAGTCATTCCCTTCCCCAACGAATCGCGCTTNNCGCATCTCCCAAGCGACGCCATCGAAACCACGATTCGCATTGCCGCCAATCCCGAAGGCGTCGGGCTAATTCAGCGCAACAAGAATTTTCACGAACTCCTCACACGCGGGTTTGATGTGAAATACAAAAACCCTCCCCCGTCTTCGACAAGGGAGGGTTTGGGTGGGGGTGAAAAATTTGAACACATCTATCTCATCAACTGGGACGAACCGACCAAGAACGATTTTCGCGTCGTGAGCCAACTCCCCATTCACGGCAACAACGACCGCCGCCCCGACCTCATCATCTACATCAACGGCTTGCCGCTCGTCGTCTTTGAACTCAAAAATCCGTACGACGAAAATCCCACTGCCGAAGGCGCATACAATCAGATTCAGCATTACACCGTTGACATTCCGCAACTCTTTGATTTCAACGCGTTTTGCGTCGTCGCCGATGGCGTGACCACCTTGCACGGAATGCACGCGGCATCGTTCGAATGGTACGCGCCGTGGAAGTCTATTGACGGACGCGCGACCGAGCCAGCAACCACCGCGAGTATGAAAACGCTTGTCGAAGGTTTGTTCCCCAAGGATCGCCTGCTCGATTACATCCGCCACTTTATCGTCTTTGAAGTCGTCAACGACGTCATTACGAAAAAAGGAGCCAAGTATCATCAATTCTTTGGCGTGCGATTCGCGGTCGAACAAGCATTGCGCGCGACGCAGCCCGCTCCGCGCGGCAATCGCAAAATCGGCGTCATCTGGCACACGCAAGGATCGGGCAAATCGCTTTCGATGATTTTCTTCGTCGGCATTTTACGGCGGCGATTGCAGAATCCGACCTTTATCATTCAGGTGGATCGCACCGATCTCGACGATCAACTGCACGATTTTTTCGTCGCGGCGAAATCCTTGGCGGGCGATGCCCAGCACGCCGAATCGGTGGAAGGTCTGCGCGAATTGCTCCAGACCGAAGGCGGCGAAGTTATTTTCACGACGATTGAGAAATTTCGATTGCGCGAAGGCGAGACCGAGCACCCCGTGTTGTCGAATCGCCGCAACATCATCGTCATTGCCGACGAAGCGCATCGCACGCAGTACGGCTTTGAAGAACGTCTCATCAGAGACAAAAAGACTGGCGAATTCAAAAGCAGTTTTGGTTTTGCAAAATATCTTCAAGTTGCATTACCACACGCCTCGTTCATCGGATTCACTGGCACGCCGATTGATTTGGCAGATCGCGATACCCAGGAAGTATTCGGCAACATCATTCACACCTACGACATTCTGCAAGCGCAGGCGGACAAAGCCATCGTGCCGATTTACTACGAGCCGCGCCTCGTGCCGCTCCATCTCGTCAACGAACAAATTGATCGTGACCTCGAAGAAATCACCGAGAGCGACGAAGAAGCGGAACGACTCAAACCCAGGTGGGCACAAATCGAAGCGGGCGCAGGCGCGAAAGAACGCATCGAACAAATCGCGCGCGACATTCTCGCGCATTACGAGGAACGCTCGCAGACGCTCGTCGGCAAAGCGATGATCGTGTGTATGAGCCGCCGCATTTGCGTCGCGCTCTACGATGAAATCGTCAAACTGCGTCCCGATTGGCACGACCGCGACCTCGCCAAAGGACAAGTCAAAATCGTGATGACGGGTGATTTGTCTAAAGACCCGAAAGAATGGAACGAAGCGGGACACATCACGACGAAAGAAAAACGCGAGCAACTCAAGACGCGGCTCAAAGATATGGACGACCCGCTCAAGATCGTCATCGTGCGCGATATGTGGCTCACAGGCACCGACATTCCGTGTCTGCACACGCTCTACGTGGACAAGCCGATGAAGGGACACAACCTGATGCAAGCCATCGCGCGTGTCAACCGCGTCTTTCTCAACAAGCCCGGTGGACTCGTCGTGGATTACATCGGCATCGGCTATTCGCTGAAAGAAGCGGCGCACAAGTACACCGTAAGCGGATTCGGCGAGCCGAGCCAGGATTTGGAAATCGTTGCGAAAGCCGAATGCCTCACCGACCTCAACGCGACGCGCCAACTCTTGCCCACTGGAACGAGCGTGGCGCATTGGCGCACGCTCTCGCCGATTGCGATGGAAGATTTGTGCGCGCACCTCTACGGCTATTTCATCGAACCGATTGAACGACGGGATGCGTTTCTCGCGGCAGAGCAACGCTTGTCCGCCGCATACTCGCTCGTCAAACATCTGCCCGATTGCGCGCCGCACGCGGACGAAGTCGCGTTCTATCAATTCATCCGCGCCGAACTCCGCAAGACCATCCCAGGTGACAAACCGAAAACCACGCGCGACCAAGCCGTGCGCGATTTGATTGATCGTAGCATCGCAAGCGGACAAGTCGTCAGCATTTTTCAAGCGGCAGGGTTCAAGGATAAAATTGACATTTCGATTCTCGACGAACACTTTCTTGAAGAATTCAAGTCGAAAGAGTTAGAAAACCTGCGCCTCAAACTGTTGGAAAAATTATTGCAAGATGAAATTTCGTTGCGGATGCGCAAGAACCTGACCAAATATCGCTCGTTCAAAGAGATGCTCGAAGCGATGTTGCAACGCTATCACAACAACGCGATCACCGCCGCCGAGGTGGTGCAAGCGATGATCAAGATTCGGCAAGAGATTCGCTCCGAGGACACGCGCAAAGCCGAGACAGGACTGAGCGACGAAGAACTCGCGTTTTACGATGCCGTCGCGGGCTTGGGCGAGCAAGTGTACGACCGCAAGTTTATGTGCGACCTCGTGCGCGATGTCGTGCAAGCCGTGAAAAAGAATTTGAAAGTGGACTGGACGAAGCCGCACCGCGAGAATGTACAAGCGGCAGTCCGTGCCGAAGTGCGCTTGGTCTTGCGGCGTCGCGGCGTGCGCGCCGAGCAATTCGATTTCATCCTGGCAAGCATAATGAAGCAAGCCGNNAGCGATGTACGAAGACTGGCCCCTCGCGGCGTGAGGTAGATGAGGACAGGAACCTGAGCTCTTCGCTCCAATTGCATATGCAGTTTTCTGGTTTGAGGTTTGACAATGATCGGCGAAATTCCGAACAGGTTCAGAGGCACGCCTCAGGACTTTTTAGATAGTGCTTATTATCTCTCCCATTACAAAATAGCTGATGGCATTTTTCGTATGGGTTACCCAAGCATTACTGAGTCTTCAGCAAAAATATCTATTGGAGAAAACGGCTGGGCGCTGGCTAAACGTTTGCCCGATGGTGGATGCGCAATCACCGTGGGTGTCGAGGGTGAAGATGAAGTCATGTGGCAAACATTCTATTCCTATTTGGTGGGCCAAGGATGGTTTGACGCCCCAATGGAAAAAGCATCGAAGCAAGGAGACCTACCGACACATCGAAAACTTCTCATCGGTCTGCTTTTGGTCTTGTCAATCGCGGTTGTACTTCTACTAGCCACATTGGCGAATGTTTGGGGTGTTCTGCCAGCGCCATTTGGTAACGTAGTCTTCTGGGCGGCATTGGCTATAGGTGGCGCGATAACTTTAGTGGCCGCATGGAATAATGTCCTCGGCCTTGTAGAGAAATTATTCGGCAAGAAATGACAAACTGAACTATGAGGACAAGGAGAGCAAGAACATTTTTCCCCCATCCGCATTGACGACTATATCTTCGACACCTGGGAACACGAACGCAAAGCAGATGTGCTACGCAAAGTCGTCGGCGATTTCAGCGGCTGGGACAAGGACGCAGCAAAGTACAGGAGGGCGTTCGACAAGTTGCTGAAGGGATTGCAGACATCGTAGGGAATGCACACCGCTATATTCTCCAGTGGAGGCATGAATCCAATGTCAGATCAATTCAACTTTGAGAAGACTTTTCCCGCCATCACCGAATGGATTCATAGCCATGGCTGGATCGAGATTGGGCAAACCGACGAAGAACGATCCTTGATCCGAGCCATTGATGAGGGTGGTTTGGTGTGGGAAGGGAAAAGCCGTTATCCGTCGCTTGACCATGCCTTGCGCGCGCTGGAAAACGCGCTAAAGAAATGGAAGGAAGAAAATGGCTAGAAAGAAAACGCAAAAAGATCCTCGCCGGGAAGAACGAATTCGCGAAGAGATCATCGTTGACGCCAATGGACCGGAAGAGCAAGCGATGGGCTGGTACTATTACCTGCAAGACACGCTGCAGTTTCCGTTTACCGCACATTGCATCGAAGAACGCTCCATCTCCCCGCTCCGTAAAGGCGATGAAGTCGAAATCCTCAACATGGCGCCGACAACAGAATGTGAGCACGAGATGTTTGTCGAAACGCGCTGGGACAGACGTACGCTTGCCGTGCCGCTGTCGCAGATTGAGCCAATCGCTGAGATGGACGAGGAGACACGGCAAGCGGTCGCGGATTGGCACTATTGGACTGAGCAGGGGTACCAGTTTTGATATGTGCGGCATCTTTGGCATCGTGATAGATAAAGAACAACCGCTCGGCGCGCTTTTGACGGACGCCGGGCGACGATTGTCGTATCGCGGCTATGACTCGGTCGGCTGCGCCACGCTGCACGCGGACGGCGCGATTGATTTGCGCAAGGACGTGGGCAAGGTGGATGCGGTCGCCGCGCGGCATCGTTTTGGCGAGATGGTCGGCGCGCGGGGCATCGTCCAACTGCGCTGGGCGACCTTCGGCGCGCCGTCGCAAGCGAACGCGCAGCCGCATCTCGATTCGGACGGCGATATGGTGGGCGCGCACAACGGCAATATCGTCAACAACGTCGAGTTGCGCCAGCAGTTCATCGCCGAAGGGATGACGGTCCGCTCGACCAACGACGGCGAGTCGTGCGTCCACGCGGTCGAGCGCTACGTCCATCGCGGGCAGCATATCGTCGACGCGCTTTGCCGCGCCTACCGCGACCTGGAAGGCGATTACGCGTTCGTGATCGGCAAGGCGGGCGACGAAAAACTGTACGCGATCAAGAAAGGATCGGGGCTGGTGGCGGGGATCGCCGATGGGTTCACGTGCGTTTCGTCCGATCTGCCGTCCATTCTGCCGCTCACGCGCCGCATCGTGCGTGTGAACGATGGCGAGATCGTCATCTTCGACGCGCAGCGCATCGAGTTGCGGAGCGCGCACGATGGCAGTCGGATCGAGCGCGCACCGGAGATTGTCACGGAGAGTATGGATGCCGCCGTCAAGGGCGGCTATCCGCATTTCATGCTCAAGGAGATCCACGAGCAGCCGCGGCTCGTGGGTGAGTTGCTCCATTTGCTGGAAGCATCGCCGCACGTGATGCGAATGGTCGAGCGGATGAAGGCGGCGCGGCACCTCTACCTCGTCGGCTGCGGCACGAGTTATCACGCCTGCATGTTGGGCGCGGTGTACCTGGGTCGCCTGGCTGGGCGCGCGGCGATGCCGATGCTCGCGCCGCAGTTTGTCGCGCAATACGGTCCCGCGCTGGCGCCAGACGACGTGGGCGTTTTCGTCAGCCAGAGCGGCGAGACGAAAGACGTGCTCAACGCCATCGAAGCGGCTCTAGCGCGTGAGATGGGCGTGTTGGGGATGGTCAACGTGCTCGGCTCGTCGCTGATGAATGTGAGCGAATGTTATTTGCCGATGGGCTGCGGGTACGAGATCAGCGTCCCGGCAACCAAGACCTTTATGAATCAAGCGTTGGCGTTTCTGTTCCTGGCGCGGCGGATGGGCGGTCACGCGACGGCTGACCTGGCGCGCTTGCCCGAATTGTTGGAGCAAACGATTGCCCAAACCGAGTCTCAAATCGCCGGGTTAGAATCGGCGCTCGTCGGCGCGAACGACATGTACTGTCTGGGCTATGGTCTCACCTATCCAATTGCGCTCGAAGGCGCGCTAAAACTCAAGGAAGTCACGTACGCGCACTGCGAGGGGATGCTTTCGACCGAGTTCAAGCACGGTCCGCTTTCGGCGGTCGGCGACAACTACCCGGTGCTGTTCGTGGCGGGACCGGAGGACACACCGCTGTTGGTCAGCGGCATCAACGAGACCACCTGCCGGGGCGCGCGCTCGATTGCCATCGGCGAAGAGGATGCGCGTCTGCGCGGTAACGCGCACGATCTGATCGTTCTGCCAAAAGCGGGCGCGATCTTGAATCCGCTGCTCGCCGCGATTCCGCTGCAATTGCTGTCGTATCGGCTCAGCGTCGCGCGCGGCTACGACCCGGACTTTCCGAGGAACCTGAGCAAGACGCTGACCGTGGATTGAGCAAGACGCAGGGGGCGAAGCGCGCCTACATTTGATTGACGCTGCCGGATGCGCGTGCTATAATGTCTGCGAGAAGGGGGAACTATGGATTGGCAAGAACGTATAACCGTTGACCCGACTATCCTTGTTGGCAAACCAGTCATTCGCGGCACACGACTCGCCGTCGAGTTCATCGTTGAACTATTGGGACAAGGATGGTCCGAATCAGAAATCTTGCGAAACTATCCGGGGCTGACGCGCGAAGATATTCAAGCCTGTCTTGCTTATGCCAGTAGCGTCCTCAGCGCGGAAAAAGTCTATCCTCTGGCGATTGCGTAGGATACGACACCATGCGCCTCCTTGCGAATGAAAATTTTCCATACGATGCGGTGATGGCTTTACGCAAGGATGGACACGACGTCGTTTGGATCCGAACCGAGTCGCCCGGCAGTTTGGATGAGGACATACTCGCACGCGCCAGAAGGGAATCACGGGTGCTTGTGACCTTCGACAAAGACTTTGGGGAACTGGCATTTCGTTCCAAACTGCCAGCATCGTGCGGCATCATCTTGTTTCGAATTACACCGCGTTCGCCAGAATTCGTCGCCCGTTTGACAACCCGGGCAATCGGATCGCGCAATGATTGGGTGGGGCATTTCGCCGTGATCGAAGAGCATCGCGTGCGGATGCGCCCGTTACCAGAGGCATAGAGCAGACTTCAAGTCTCGGAGACTTGAAGTCTTTTTCATTTCCTAAACCGCTCATCCTCCGCCAGCATCCGCCGCAAGCCGTCGTCGAGCGAGACGCGCGGCTTCCACTTGAGCAACTCCCCCGCCAGCCGAATGTCCGCGACCAAGCGCGGCACCCCGCCCGCTTCCTCAGGATTGGGCAAACAGTGCGCTTCGCGTCCGGTCACGCGCTCGATGCGCTCCACCAACTGCGCGATGCTCACCTCCAGCCCGCTGCCGATGTTGATGATCGCGCGATTCACGCGCTCTGCCGTGGCTGCCGCCGCCAGCGCGTCGACCACGTCGCTGACGTAAACGAAATCGCGCGTTTGCTTGCCGCCGCCGAACATGACCACCGAGCCGCCGCTCTGCACGCGCTTGAGAAACAGCGGGATGACCGGCGCGTGCGAGGGCGGCAGCGACTGCCGCGGTCCGTACGCGTTGAATACGCGCAGGACCACCGTTTCGATCTTCCACAGCGCGCCGATCGAATGTAAATAATACTCAGAGGAAAGTTTGCTCACCGCGTACGGCGAATCGGGGCGCATCAGCGCGTCTTCCCGCACCGGTTGATTGTCCTGATGCCCATACGTCGCGCCGGACGAAGCGAGGATCACGCGCTTGACGCCGGCATCGCGCACCGCCGTCATTAGCGCGACCGTGCCGCCGACGTTGACGGCGTTGTACTCGACCGGATACAGCACTGATTCCGCCACGCTGACGCGCGCGGCGAGATGGTAAACGCAATCGGTTCCCTTGAGCAAAGCCCATAACTTGGGAATGTCGCGCACATCGCCGCGCGTAAAGAGCACGCGCGGATCCAGCGCGGCGGGATCGCCTGCGCTGAGATCGTCCAACGCGCGCACTTGATGTCCTTGCGCGACGAGACTATTCGCCAACGCCGCGCCCAAAAAGCCTGCGCCACCAGTAATCAGAAAATTCATCTCATTGCCTCAGCCAAGATGTCTCCACCACAGAAAACCAGCCACAAAGAAAAAGAGCGCGCCGAGAACAAGAATAGCGCCCAATCCAACCACGATGCCGGCGCCGAGGTCAATCGGCGCGTCGGCTGCGGGTGTGACCTCGGGGCGCGCGTAGCGCACGCTGTCTGGGCGCGCTGACGCGTCAGCCGGCATCGGCATATCTATCGCGTCCGGCGTTGCCGCCGGGGGCGTGTTCGTTGGCGCCGCCGCGATTCTGGTCGCCGGCGCAGTGGCTCGGCGGGTTGGCGACGCGACGACCTGGGCAGCCGGGCGCGGCTGAATTGCACGCGGCGTCGCGGTGGGCGGAATCGGCGTAGCCGTCGGCGGCGGAGGCGTTGCCGTGGGCATATCGGTTTTCGCTTCCATGCACACCGCGTCGAGCCACACGCGATTCTCGCCGTTCGATCCGTCGCGCGCGATGGCGCGGAGGAAAATCGTCGCGTTCGGCGAGCGCGCCGCAAAGATCATCGTCATTTCCGAGATGTTCAGCGCCGCCTGTCCGTCAAAATAGTCCGGTCCCCAAATGACGTTCGGCGACTTGGGGTCCGTTCCGCCGAATGGATCAACCCCTACCTTGCGTCCGATCGAATCCACGCGCACGTTAGGACCGCTGTACGATTTGGCGGCGAGACTGTAGCCGAGCCGAAACCAGTAGTACACGCCGGGTTGCAGGTTGCGCACCGTCTGCCAAATCCCGGCGTCGAACGCGCCGCCGGAGTAAATCTGTTGTGAACCGTTCGGGTCAATCTGTTCGTTGCCGACCCAGCGAAAGCGCGGCGACGCGCCGTCGAAAATGAACGGCTCCCAACTATCGGCCACCGAACCGTACTGTGTATCGTGTCCCGGTGCCATCGAACCGTTGACGATCAGGTTGTGCGGGTCGAGCGCGCAAGGGTCTTTGAGCGCATCCGCCGGCGCCTGGGTCAGCAGCGCCGGCGCAACCAAACTCGCAAGGATCACCGCGCGGAGGAATTTGTAAAGCGTTCTAGAAACCATCGTGAGACAATATAACTGACACGGCTGAAAAAGTCAAAGGTATGCGTTGACAAATTCGGGGGGCGGTGATAATCTAAAGATATGAGCGCAGCAACTCGAACCGTCTCACGCGAAGAAATTCGCGTCGGCGAAGGCGCAAGTACCACGATCTTGCTCTACCTCCTTTTGCTCAGTCTGACCGGCTCGATCGCCGCCGCCGATTGGGCGGAGGACCTCGGGCTTTTGACTCTTGCGGGGATCGCCGGCTTGACGGTGGGCATCGCGCTGGCAAAGATTCGACGCCTCCCGGGAATGATCGCGCATTTACTGATGCTGACGCTGGCAGTGCCGGGCATCGCCACGCTGACGTCTACCGTACTGCCCAACGCGCTAACCTACAAAGAAAAACTGATCGTGTTGCAGGAACGGGTTCAGGTCTGGCTCACGCGCGTCGGCGGCGGCGGGACCGGCAGCGACAACTTGATCTTTGTCATGCAACTCGGTCTGCTCACCTGGATGCTCGCGTACTTTGCCGCGTGGTTTGTGTATCGGCGGCATCAAGTGTGGGGCGCGATCATTCCGACCGGGCTGGCGCTGGTCGTCAACCTGTTTTACGCCGCGCCGCAAACCGGCTTGTATTTTGGCTTGTTCATCCTCTGCGCGCTTTTATTGCTCGTCCGCTTGAACTTGCAGACGATGGAACAGTGGTGGCGCAGCGCAGCCATCGGTTATCCGCCGGACATCACGTTCGATTTCCTCTGGTACGGGACCGTGTTCACGCTCGTTCTGATGTTTCTCGTGTGGTTGTTGCCTGCCAGCGCGCCCGGTCCGACCTGGCTCTCGATCTTCGAACCGCTCCAAACGCCCTGGCAAAGCGTCGAGGATCAATTCAACCGCGTGTTCAATTCGCTGCGCGCGGTGGGGCGTCCTTCGTCCGCCGCGTTTTTCGGAACGACGTTGACGATGGGCGGACCCGTTCACCTGGGTCAGAATCCGGTGATGGATGTTCGATCCGACTATGCGCGCTATTGGCGCGCGACGGTGTACGACAAATACACCGGCATCGGCTGGATCAACACGCATCTCGATTCGACGAACCTGGGCGCGCATGATCCGCGACTCGATCAAGCGCGCGAGGCATACCGCGCCGAGGTGACGCAGACGATCAAACTTTACCTGAACGATCAGAACATCCTCTACGCCCAGTCACAGCCGATTCGTTTCGATCTGCCCATCGAAGTGCGTTACGCGCGGCAGCAACCCGCCGACGTTTTCGACATTGCGCTCGTCCGGTCGCGGCGTCCGCTGCGCGAGGGCACGACGTACACCGCCGTCTCGGCGATCAGCGTCGCCGACGAAGACGCGCTGCGCGCCGACTCGCTCCGTTATTCCGAGTGGATCACCGCGACCTATCTGCAATTGCCCGACGAGTTGCCGGCGCGCGTCCGCACGCTTGCCCAGGCGATCACAGCCCCATTCGATAATCCGTACGACAAAGCCGCCGCGCTCGAGCGCTATTTGCGCGAGCGCGTCAAGTACAACGAATTGGTCGCCGCGCCGCCCTCAGGACGCGACGGCGTGGATTACACGCTCTTCGACCGTCCCGAAGGCTACTGCAACTATTACGCGTCGGCGATGGCGGTGATGGCGCGCGCGGTCGGCGTCCCGGCGCGCGTCGTTTCGGGTTATTCGCTCGGCGAGTACGCGGACGGCGTGTACCACGTCGTCGAAGCGAACGCGCACGCCTGGGTCGAAGCCTATTTTCCCAGTTATGGCTGGGTGGAATTCGAGCCGACGGCGAGCAAGCCGGAGATCGCGCGCCCGAAGAAGCCGGCCGCCGCGCCGCTCAATCCCGAACTGGAGAACGCGGCGAGTGAAGCGCGGCGGCGTAATCCGCGCGACCGCGAGCCGGAGCAACTCGAAGAATTCGGCACGGGACTGTTTGCGCCTTTTGTCTTGTCCTTCTGGACCGACCCGCGCAACCTGGCGCTGGTGGGCGGCGCTCTCGCCGCCTTGCTGGTTGCCGGCGCGGTGACATTCGGACTGGTGAGGCAGGCGCGGCACAACGCGCGTCTCGCGCCTGCCGCGCGCGTGTACGAGCGCATGTTGAACCGCGCGCGCTGGCTCGGCGTGCGCGAAGAGAAATCCGCCACACCGCTGGAACGCGCGCAAAGCATCAGCCGCCAGTTGGCGCAAGCGGAATCCGCAGCAGAATCAATCGCCGCGGCGTTTACGCGCGAGCGCTATGGCGCATATCAACTAGACGCGAGCGCGCGCGGCGCGCTCGACGCCGCGTGGGATCAATGGCAGAGCGCATGGCGGTCCGGGCTAATCGCGCTCATCGTCGAACGCCTCCGCGCGCCATGCCGCGCCCTGGCAGCGAACGCGCGGCGCGTAAAGCGCCGGCTCGAGCATTGGGGGAGCGGATAAGCGCGCTCAAATCTGAAACCATAAATCTAGAATCTGAAATGGAGTTTCATGGCAGACCACGTTTACATCCAGGACATTGCGTCGCACGTTGGCAAAGAGGTCGCCCTCAAGGGCTGGCTCGCGGATCGCACCGACAAGGGCAAGTTGCAGTTCCTCAAAATCCGCGATGGCACCGGCTTTATTCAAGCGGTCGTCTTTCAAAAAGACGTCGCGCCGGAAACATTCGACGCGGCGAGAAAACTAACGCAAGAGTCGTCACTCGTCGTCACTGGCATTCCACGCGCCGAAGCGCGCGCGCCCGGCGGATTCGAACTAGCGGTCAAAGATTTGCGGATCGTCCAAATCGCGGACGATTATCCGATCACGCCGAAAGAGCACGGCGTCGAATTCCTGATGGCGAATCGGCATCTGTGGCTGCGTTCGCCGCGCCAACATGCCATCCTCCGCATCCGCGCGCGCATCGTCAAGGCGATCCGCGACTGGTTCGACGACAATGGCTTTTTGCTCGTGGACACGCCGATTCTCACGCCATCCGCGTGCGAAGGCACCACGACGCTTTTTGCGACCGATTACTTTGGCGTGCCGGCGTATCTGGCGCAAAGCGGACAACTCTATAACGAGGCGAACGCCGCGGCGTTTGGCAAGGTGTATTGCTTTGGTCCGACGTTCCGCGCGGAGAAATCAAAGACGCGCCGCCACCTCACCGAGTTCTGGATGGTCGAGCCGGAATGGGCGTACGGCACGCTCGACGACTACATGCGCGTCGGCGAGGAATTTGTCTCGTACATCGCGCAGACGATTTTGAAAGAGCGCGCGCCGGAACTGAAAGCCATCGAGCGCGACGTCAGCAAGTTGCGGAACGTCGCGCCGCCCTTCCCCAAGATTTCGTACACCGACGCTGTCGAGATTCTGCATCAGCACGGCTTCCCGGAATTTCAGTGGGGCGAGGATTTCGGCGCGCCGCACGAGACAACCATCAGCGAGCAGTTCGACAAGCCCGTGTTCGTGCATCGCTACCCGACTGAAATGAAAGCGTTTTACATGGCGCCCGATCCCAACGATCCCAAGGTGTGTCTGGGCGCGGACTTGCTCGCGCCGGAAGGGTACGGCGAAATCATCGGCGGCGGCGAGCGTTCGGCGGATCTCGCGCATCTCGAACGGCAAATCGCAAAGCACAATCTGCCGCGCGAAGCGTACGAATGGTATCTCGATCTTCGCAAGTACGGCGCGGTGCCACACTGCGGCTTTGGACTCGGCGTCGAGCGCACGGTCGCGTGGATCTGCAAACTCGATCACGTGCGCGAGACGGTTCCGTATCCACGGATGTTGGAGAGGATTTATCCATAGAGATTACAAAGGAGTAATCGCGATGTCAGAATCAGAATCCCGTCAATTGAAAGAAGCGTTGCTGTTGATCGTCGTCTACTTTGTGCCGCTGATTGGAGTACTCACCTTTGTCTATTTGAAACTCCACGGCGTCAGCGACCTCGAGACGCTCGCCCGGATTGACTTTATCGGCGGCGGCTCGCCCATCGGCGTCGTCATCAAGGTTTTGTACTGGAGCACGATCGGCGCGCTCGCCAAGCAAGCGTTTGCGATGCGACAAGACCTTGCCGCCGGACGGTTCAGTTTCATGGGGAATCTGGTCGAGAACCTGATCAACTTGCTGAGCGTCCCCGTCATCGCCGTTGCCATCGTCTCTTTCCTGCGCATCACCAAATTGAGCATCGGTTCCCTGGAACTGACGCTGGAGCAAGCCGACGTCAAACTCATCATCCTGCTGTCCATTCTGCTCGGCTTTTTCGGCGAGGACGCGCGGCGCTACCTGACCGGCATCCGCGAACGGGTCATGGGCGCACCCGCCAAATGAACGCAATCCAGAATCGAAAGGAGGCGCAATGGAGCGCATAGCCATGTACTTGCAGGACAAGCACGAAATCCGCGAAGGCATGGAGTACGTCAAGTACGCCGAAGCGCGCGGGTTTGAAGCCGTGTGGCAAGCAGAGTCGCGCCTCGTGCGCGATGCGATTGTGCCGATGGCGGCGTTCGCGGCGGTCACGTCGGGAATCAAAGTGGGCAGCGGCGTCATCAACAATTGGACGCGCAACATCGGTTTGCTCGCCGCGACGTTTCTGACGCTGGACGATCTCGCGCCGAATCGGATCATCTGCGGCATCGGCGCGTGGTGGGACCCCCTTGCCAAGAACGTCGGCATCGAGCGCAAGAAACCGCTCAAGGCGATGCGCGAAACAGTTGAGGTGATGAAGCGTTTGCTGCGGATGGAACGCGTCACGTTCCACGGCGAATTTCACAACGTCGAAGGGATCGAACTTGACGTGGTGCACGGACGCCGCGAGCCGCGCCACGTGCCGATCATGATCGGCGCGACCGGCGACGCAATGATGGAACTCGCCGGCGAGATCGCCGACGGCGTGGTGCTGAACTATTGTGTGCCGCCCGAATACAACGTCGAAGCGCTCAAGCACTTGGAGATTGGCGCGAAAAAAGCCGGACGCAAACTCGACGACATTGATCGCCCGCAACTCGTCGTCTGCTCGGTGGATCACGATCACAAGCGCGCGGTCCAAGCCGCGAAAGAATTGCTGACGCAGTACCTCGCGCAGCAACCGCACATTGCCAAAGCCAGTGGCACGCCGGAAGAAACGGTCAAGAGAATTCAGACCATTCTCGGCTGGCCCGCGACAAAGGAACAGATTCACGAGGCGATGCAGTTCGTGCCTGACGAGTTAATCGAGCGCATCACCGCGAGCGGCACGCCGGATGAGGTACGTCGTAAAGTCGCGCAATATCGGCAGAACGGCTGCACGTGTCCGATTCTATATCCGCTGGGCGAGGACGTGCGGTTGATGATTGATACGTTCGCGCAAAAGCAGACAACAGACAGCAGATGACAGACGACAGACGACAGACAAAATCTGTGGTCTGTGGTCTGTGGTCTGATGTCGGTTGTCTCCGGAGCAATGATGCTTAACCTCCGCGAAATCCATAAACCTACAACGATTGCCGACGCGCTGAAACTGTTGCAGCAACCCGGCACCGTCGCGCTTGCCGGCGGGACAGAGTTGATTGCCGATGCGCGGCAGGATGTGCGCGCGGTTGTTGACTTGAGCGCGCTGGGGCTGTCGTACATCCGCGAATCGTCCGGCGCGATTGTCATCGGCGCGACGACGACGCTCGCAGATCTGGCGGAATCGCCGATCTTGCGCGCGCTGGCGAATGGTGTAGTCGCGCAAGCGGCGCATCAAAGCGCGTCGAGCATCCTGCGAAATCAAGCGACGCTTGGCGGCACGCTCATCAGCGAACCCGATGACGTGCTGGCGGTCGCGCTGCTCGCGCTCGATGCGCGAGTGAACATTGTCGGAAAGGAAACGCGCAGCGTGGCGCTTGTCGAGTTTGTGCGGGAAACCAAGGGACTGACGCACCAAGCCATCATCACCGAGATTGTTGTGCCGCTGACGAACCCGCGCGCATCACTGCAAACCGTCGCGCGCACGCCCAGCGACAAGCCCATCGTTAGTGTTGTGGTGTCCGCTCGAATCGTCAACGGTATTTTGCGCGACGCTCGAATCGCCTTGGGTGGTATCGAAGAGTATGCCATCAGAGCCGAGAGTGGCGAGATCGAATTAGAGGGCAGAGTTTCCAATCCTCAGTTGATTGACAAAGCGGCATCGTCGGCAGCGCGAGGATTGTTGCCGCGCAGTGATTATCGCGGCAGCGCGGAATATCGCAAAGAAATGGCAAGCGTGCTGACGCGGCGAGCCGTGAAGGAGTTGCTAGCGTGAAGCGCCGACTATTCACCGAAGAACACGCCATGTTCCGCGGGACGTTTCGCCATTTCGTCGAGACGGAAATCGCGCCACACAACGAGCAATGGGAAAAGGACGGCGTCGTTTCGCGCGAACTGTGGCGGCACGCCGGGCAACAAGGGTTCCTGGGAATGGATGTGCCGGAGAAATATGGCGGCTCGGACATTCACGATTATTGCTACAGCGCGATCATGCAAGAGGAGATCGTCAAGGCAAACGCATCGAGCGCGGCGCTCGGCATTAGTTTGCACAACGACATCGTGCTGCCGTATTTCCTGCGTTACTGCAACGACGAACAGAGACAGCGCTGGCTGCCCGGCATTTGCTCTGGGCAATCCATCCTGGCGATCGCGATGACCGAGCCGAACACCGGCAGCGATCTCGCCTCGATTCGCACGACCGCGCTTCGCAAAGGGGACCACTATATCGTCAATGGCGCAAAAACTTTCATCACGAACGGCATCTTGAGCGACCTCGTCGTCGTCGCGGTCAAGACCGATCCGGCGCAAGGGCGCAAAGGCATCAGTCTGCTCGTCGTCGAGCGCGGGATGCCGGGCTTTACGCGCGGTCGCAAATTGGACAAGATCGGCCTTGCCGCGCAGGACACGGCGGAATTGTTCTTTGAAGATGTGCGCGTGCCAATCCAAAACGTGCTCGGCGACGAAGGTCAGGGATTCAAGTACTTGATGAGCATGTTGCCGCAGGAACGTTTGAGCGTGGCGACGCTGGCAGTCGCATCGTGCGAAACCGCGTTGGCGTTGACAACGCAATACTGCAAGGATCGCACCGCGTTCGGTCAGCCGATCGGCAGTTTTCAGAATTCGCGCTTTAAGTTGGCGGAGATGGCAACCGAGGTCGAGATCGCGCGCGTGTTCGTGGACCGCTGCATCGAGGAACTCAACGCCGGGCAATTGACTGCCGAGACCGCGGCGATGGCAAAATGGTGGACGACGGAACTGCAAGGGCGCGTGACCGATCAGTGCCTGCAATTACACGGCGGCTACGGCGTCATGTCCGAGTATCCGATTGCGCGGCTGTACCTCGACGCGCGCGCGCCGCGCATCTACGCCGGCACGAACGAGATCATGAAAGAGATCATCGGCAGAGCGATGGGATTTTGAAAATAGCAAACCCCCTCTCGGAATCCGCGAGGGGGTTTTGCTATCCCTACTGTTCTACTGTTTGACTATCGACCGGCCTAGTATTCCGGCATCGGAGGCGTCGGCATTGGCTTTTCCTTCTCCGGCATGTCCGTGACGAGCGCTTCCGTCGTCAGGATCATCGCCGCGATGGACGCCGCGTTCTCCAAACCGCTGCGCGTCACCTTCGCCGGGTCAATGATGCCTGCCGCAACCAGGTCCACGTAATCCTCGGCGAGCACATCAAAGCCGATGTTCGAGTTGCCTTTTTCTTTCTGGACCCGGCGCACGTCCTGGATGACGACCGCGCCATCGTGTCCGGCGTTCTCGGCGAGTTGCCGCATCGGCTCTTCGAGCGCGCGCTTTAGGATCTGCACGCCAGTGCCGATATCGCCATTCCCCTGCACTCTATCAAGCGCGGGGATCGCGTTGATCAGCGCCACGCCGCCGCCGGGGACGATGCCTTCCTCGACCGCCGCGCGCGTCGCGCTCAGCGCGTCTTCCACGCGGTGCTTTTTCTCCTTCAACTCGGTCTCGGTCGCCGCGCCGACGCGGATCACCGCCACGCCGCCCGCGAGTTTCGCGAGGCGCTCTTGCAGTTTCTCCTTGTCGTAATCGGAGGTCGTCTTCTCGATCTGCGCCTTGATCTCATTGATGCGACCCTTGATGTCCTTGTCCGAGCCGGAACCTTCGATGAAGGTCGTGTCGTCTTTGGTCGCGATGACCTTACGAACCTGACCGAGATCGCTGATCTGCGTGGTCTCCAACTTGCGACCCATTTCCTCGGTGATCACATTGCCGCCGGTGAGGATCGCCATATCGCGCAGCATTTCCTTGCGGCGATCGCCAAAGCCGGGCGCCTTGACCGCGATCACGTTCAACATGCCGCGCAGTTTGTTCAGCACGAGCGTCGCCAGCGCTTCGCCGTCCACATCTTCGGCGACGACGACGAGTTCGCGCTTGCCCATCTGCACCAATTTTTCGAGCAAGGGCACGATGTCGGTGTGCGCGGAGATTTTCTTGTCGGTGAGGAGAATGTAGACGTTCTCGAGGACCGCTTCCATCCGCTCCGGGTTCGTGACAAAGTACGGCGAGATGTAACCGCGATCAATCTGCATCCCTTCGACGTACTCGGTCTCGAACGCCAAGCCCGTCTTCGATTCTTCGACGGTGATGACGCCGTCTTTGCCGACCTTGTCCATCACGTCCGCGAGCAACTTGCCGATTTCAGGATCGGCGGCGGAAATCGCGGCGACGTTCGCGATCTCTTCCTTGCCCTTGACCGGCTTTGCCATCTTCTTGAGTTCTTCGACGAGAACGGCGGTGCCTTTTTCGATCCCGCGCTTGAGCAGCATCGGGTTCGCGCCGGCGGCGACGTTCTTCAAACCTTCATTCACGATCATCTGCGCCAGCACGGTCGCGGTGGTCGTGCCATCGCCCGCGACATCGTTGGTTTTAGTCGCGGCTTCCTTCAAGAGTTGCGCGCCCATGTTTTCATACGGGTCTTGCAGTTCGATTTCTTTCGCAACCGTCACGCCGTCGTGCGTGATCGTCGGCGCGCCGAATTTCTTATCGAGCGCGACGTTGCGACCTTTCGGTCCAAGCGTCGTCTTGACGGCATTCGCCATCGCATCAACGCCAATCTTCAAATGTCGCCGGGCGTCTTCGGCGAACGCGAGTTGTTTGGCAGGCATAGGATATTCCTCCTAGTTGAATTTCAGATCACTTTTCCAAAACAGCGAGGATGTCTTTCTCGCCCAGGATCAAGTACTTGGTGTCATCGAGTTTGATCTCGGTGCCCGAGTACTTGGCGAACACGACCGTGTCGCCGACCGCGACCTCCATCTCCAGTCGCTTTTTGCCGTCTTCATCCCAGCGACCGGGACCCGCTGCCACGACTTTGCCTTCCTGCGGTTTTTCTTTTGCGGTCTCGGGGAGCAGAATGCCACTCGCGGTTTTCTCTTCCTGTTCGAGTGGTTGCACGATCACGCGATCCGCAAGAGGTCGCAGTTTGAGCTTTTTGTCAGCCATAAAAACCCTCCTTGCTGAAAATTTGGTGATAGAGTCTTTTAGCACTCATTCAACCAGAGTGCTAATGCCCATAATATACACCAAATTTTTTCTTTGTCAAGTCCCGGCTGAAAACAAAAACCGGCGCGACGAGATTGGCAGTCTTGCCGCGTGCCTGCCAATCGTCATTTTTTCTTCGGCGTCGGTACCGCCGCACCCTCGCAATGTTGCTGATACCAGGTCACCGCGCCTTGCACCGCCGTATCCTGCGAATTCATCTGCGCGGCTTTGTCAATCCACTCTTTGCCCTTGCCACAGTCTTTCAGATTCACGTACGCGATGCCCAGTTTGTAATAATACTCGAGCCGGTTGCCGCCCAACTGAATCGCTTTCTCGACGTTGTTCACCGTGCCCTGCCAGTCCTGCTGCACAAAGTACACGTGCCCGAGATGGCCGTACGGCACTTCGTAGTTCGGATCTACCTCGATGGCTTTTTTCAATTGCGCGATCGCGCGCGCGGAATCGCCGGCAAGCGAGTACGTCCAACCCAGTTCGTCGTACACCTGCGGGTTCTTGGGATCCACTTTGAGCGCCTGTTGCAGCGTGGAGATCGCGTCCTTGAAATTGTTCAGCGCGCGATAATTGCGCGCCAGACTGATGTACAGGTACCCGAACTTGGGTCGCAGTTGGATCGCGCGCTGATATTCTGGAATCGCGCTGCGATAACTGCCGCGCGCTTCGTACACGTACGCCAGATTCCGATGCGCGTCCACGTTGTTGTCGTCCAACTGCACCGCTTTTTGCGCCGCCGGGAGCGCGCGATCGGGACGATTCAGATCCGCGTAAATTTCGGCGACGATCGCCTGCCCGGTCGCATAGTTCGGATTCAACTCCGTCGCGCGCAGCGCGAAATCCAGCGCTTCGATATAGTTGCCTTGCCAATCGAGCGCTTCGGCAAGCGCGGTGAGGTTTTCGGCGCGCTGGTCGTTGATCTGCAGGGCGCGGCGCGCGGCTTCGACTGCCTTTTCCTCTTGGCGTGACAGAATGAGCGGCTTGACCATCCGCGCGTACACGCTGTCATTCAGCGGCTCCAACGCCAACACCGCCTGATATTCGGCAATCGCCGCGTCGAATTGTCCGTCCACGAAGAGCGCGTCCGCCCTTTGCAAATGACTGGCTGCGGTCTCGGTCGGCGTGGGCGACGGCGTCGCGGTAGGACGAAATGATTCCGGCAGCGGAATGTCTTGCGAAAGGTAATAGCCATTCCCTGCGAGAATCAACACGCCCAGGTACGCGCCGACGACGAGAATGACGAGCGAAAGCAGGCAGCCCTGCCACCACGGCGCGCCGCGTTTCTTCGGACCGATGTACAAATCAACTGGCATGACAAACCCCACAAATCTGCCAAATGCGCCAAATCAGCCAAAGGTTTGGCTCATTTGATCTCCACTTTTCCCAGAATCAAGTGGTCGCTCGCGCCGATCGGCAGGCGCGCGCCATTGTCCGCGCGGTACATTCCGATTTCGATGCGGTACTCGCCCGGCGGTGTGCCGGGTTCGACCAAGATGCCATAGTTGTCGGCGATTGTTTCGCCGGCGCGCCAGGTAGTCGTGATGCGCGTATCGCCCACCGGCTCGCCATCACGCTGCGCGACCACTCGATCGTTCGCGTCGAGCAGATGAACAAATACCTTGTAGCGCGCCGATGGCGTCAGGAGCGCGCGCCAGTTCAACGTGAGCGTCATAATGTCACCCGGACGCGCCGCGCGTTCGTCCAGGCGAAAAGCCGCCAACGCGATTTCATCGCCCACTTGTGCGCCGACGTCGTAGCGCGCGCCGCGTTCTGCTGGCGCGATGCCGTACACCGCGAGACGCACATTCCCGTGCCATTCGTCGCGCGCTTTGAAGGCGCGTTCCGCCAAGCGCGTCTCGATGATACGCTGCGGATCGGCTTGCTCGGTGGCATAGTAGATCGCAAACAGGCGTCGCACACTTGAGAGGACTTGGTCCACATCCGCGCGCGTCTCGGCGAGATCGGGTGGGCGCATGCGCGGCAGCGGGAAGAGCGGCTGACTGCCGCGGTGGTAGTAACGCACCACGTCGGTCTGACCGCGATCGTTGATCAAGATGCCGTCGCCGTCGCGCGCGTTCGCGTCAATGAATTGCAGGATCGCGCGATAGTCGTCGCGGGCGTAGCGGGGGTCGTGGTAATAGGTGAGCAGAGATTGGAGATTTGAGATTAGGATAATCAGGGCACAAGAGACAAACGTAAAATGTAAAACGTGACGCGTGACGCGTGATGTCAATCTCCAACGACCACTCTCGAATCTCCAATCTCCAATCTCCAACCGCAACCCGCGCGCCGCGAGAATGTAGAACGCCGGCGTGCCGAGGAGCAGAAATTTTGGGTTGTACGCGGGACGCGAGAGAGATAGAATGTACATCGCGCCCACCGGAACCAGCGTCCACAAAATCAAGACAACGATCACCCAGTTCACATTCGCGTCCTGCGTGCGCTTCCAGCCCAGCACAAACNNAGCACGCGCCAGATGAGCGTGGGGAGGTCAAGCGCTTCGCTGATCGAGGGCCACGAAGCGAGTTGCTCGCGCACAGCCAGATACCACGGCGCGATAGCCAGCGCAATGATTGCTTGCGCGGTGAGCCAGAAGGCGATGGTGTGCGGGATCGCGCTAGAAGTTGGAGATTGGAGGTTGGAGATTGGAGATTGCTTCGCCGCGGAGTTTGCACCGAGTCCTTCGTTCCTCAGGATGAACTCCGCGAATGTGCGGCTCGCAATGACAGCGGGACTCTTACGCCATGCCATAACAAGCCAAACCACAAACGCGAGATTCTCGGCGACAACGACGAACGCGCCAAAGTATTGGGTGTAGAGCATGGCAATCGTCGCGGCGACGTAGAGAAGCCAAGCGAGGGAACGAGTGACACGTGACGGGTGGCGGGTGGCGGGTGTCGAGGCGTCCGCGACACGCGCCGCTCGCCACTCGCTACTTCTCCTGAGCATCATCGTCATCGCCCATACCGACACCGCCGCGAACAGCGTCACCCAGACGTACATCCGCGCTTCCTGCGAGTACTCGACCTGAAACGGCGAGAGCGCTGCCAGAAACGCTGCGACGATAGCAACCCGGTTGCCGAAGAAAGTAGATGCGAGGCGGAACGTGACCGCGACCGTCAGCACGCCGGCGATGACGGACAGGAAACGTATTGCGTATTCCGTATTTCCCGCAAACGGCATCCAAAAGTGCAAGAGGTAATAGTACAGCGGCGGGTGTATGTCATGCGCGGCGGCGTTCGTGATCGCTTCTAGACTCAATGGCGCGAGCGCGACGCTAATGCCCTCGTCGTTCCACAGACTCTGCGCGCTGAGCAGGTAGACGCGGAGCGCGAAGGCGACGGCGAGCGCGACGAAGAGCNNCCAGAATGGGTTCTTGTGCTTGAGAAGGAATGCGGTGAGGCGTGCCATGACTCTCACCGCGCGCGTAAGCGTTTCACCGTCGCATCGTCCAGCAGATCCGTTTGTTGCGCTGGACCATCGAGAAAGAGCGACAGTTTGTTGAGGACATTGCGACCCAAGACGATTTCGCCAGAATCAGGATCACCCGCAACTACGACGCCGGGCAGACGGAGATCGCCAACGTTGATGTCCAGCAGATAGATAGTGACGGGGTGTACATCGCCCCACTGAGTTTCGAGTTGGGCAGGATTGAGCGGAGTGGCTTTGAGTTGACGGGCAATATCCTCGGGCACAATGGTAGCATCTGCTCCAGTGTCCACTATGGCTTGGAAGGGACCAAGCGAGGGACGCCCAGACCCGTAACCAAACATCACTTGGAGCGCTGGCGCTGCCGGCGTGTACTTGGAATCGAAGGGAACTCTCATCGCGTGCCTCCGGTTCGTCGCGCGCCAATCACCTTGAAGGACTGGATTGGCTCGGCAGTTAAGGGCGCCATCAGAATCGGCTCGTCGCCGTACTGAGCGCGAACGCGACTGTGCAACGCGATCAAGTCAGGATCGTGGTCAATCACCACACCGTCGCGCATCGCCACGAATTGCCCGCCGTATCGCGCCAGCAATTGGGTGTGCTGCGCGCGAAAACGCTCCGCCTCTTCATCTATCTTTTTGCGCTTGGCTTGCCACAGTTGTTCTTCCAGCCAATCGTTCGCTAACGTTTCCACGCTCGTATGCCGACGCGCGGCTTCGTTCTGCAATTGGTCAGCCAAATTGGAACGCAAAGGCACAGTAATCATGGTAGCATCCTTTCTACGCGAGCAATACGTGCTTGATTTGTCCGTTCAATCCGATCTTGTCCGTTGTTCGTCGTTCCACAGACTCTGCGCGCTGAGCAGGTAGACGCGGAGCGCGAAGGCAAGGAGGAGCGCGATGGCGAGCCAGAGGCAGTTCTTGAGACGCATGGTGATCCGACTGAGTTTAACCAGCCCATGCAAGCGTCTGCACGCGCCGGTTGGCTTCGTAGTACTCGATATGGCTGGGACGCAGGCGGACAACCCTTCCCATCCGAGCGGCTTTACTCTTGAAAACGGGCATCCGAAACAAGCGGCGCAACCAGTCTGGAATCTCCAGGACCCGCCGAGCCGGCAAGTCAACGCAGATGACGGCATAATGCGGGTCGGCGGGCACGATTCGCCAAAAGTCAGAGACGTTGATCGTGACAAAGGTAGGATGCGGCACTGACCGCAGCAGGGTAACAATCGCCTCGTCTTTGATCACCGTCTTGGGTCGCAGCGCGGTGATGGGGACGACGCGTCCCACGTACCAAGCAGCAATCTGCGTAGCGAGGTCAGGATCGTAAATCTCTTCGTCAAGCACGATCATGTTGCCATCCGTAGCGCCGGCGTCGTTTTGACGAACGCTTTCTTGGCTAACTGAATGGCTTCTTTGACCGCCGCCGCTGACAAGTGACTGGCTTGATACTTGCGAGTTACCTGCTCAATCGTCCACCCCGCCGCGAGCAAATCCAGCACGAAGGCGACGCGAATCCGCGTGCGTTTGAAGGTGGGCTTGCCACCGCACACCCCTGGCGCGACGACGATGTGTTTGCCCAGCGGGTAGTATTCATAGACTTCGCCGCCGCGTGTCTCACGGACTAGATCTAGTTGCATTTGAGTTTCTTCTCTAATCATGGTCGCATCCTTTCTGTTCAATATTCACTTGGTACGTCCGTTCAATCCGGTCCTGAGCGCAGCCGAAAGATGTCCGTTGTCATTCCCGGCACAGAAATTCAGAAAACCAGAAATCAGAATTCCAGAATTGAACTGCGTGGGAAAACTACTCGGCACAACGAAAACCCAAATCCGGGTAGCGACCGCCTGGATTGAAGTTGAAGCGCACCGCGCTGCGCGCGTAGCCTTGCTGATTGAACCACGACCCGCCGCGCAACGCGCGGTATTGCCAAGCAGTTTCATTCTTGGGATTGCGCGCTGGCGAATTCTTGTAGTAGTTGGCATCGTACGAGTCCGCCACCCATTCCCACACATTCCCTGCCATATCCATCGCACCATAGGGGCTTGCGCCAGAAGCATAACTTCCGACCGCAGTCGTGTCACCCTTTCCACCCTCCTCGGAATTCAGCGCGTTTTTGTCGAACGTGTTACCCCAAGGATAAACTCTGCCATCCGTTCCACGCGCCGCTTTCTCCCATTGTGCCTCCGTTGGCAATTGCCTCTTTGCCCACGTGCAGTAGTTGTTTGCGTCATCCCAGGAAACATAGATAACGGGATAATTGTCGTACTGTGGGTTACCGTAGTACGAATCACGCGTATACGATTTTGTAGAGTTGGGTGACTGGCATCTTCCGGCGTCCACGCATTTCTTGTACAGCCCGTTCGTTACCTCAAATTTGTCAATCCAAAACGCATCAAGGTAAACATTGTGCGGCGGTTTTTCGTCACTTCTCGCGTCCTTATCAGCATCGCTGCTTCCCATCAAGAACTCCCCCGCTGGGACATATATCATCGTCGCGCCATCAATTGGAGAAATCTTCGTCGAGCCAATTCCGAGCGTCGGTGTAACAGCGGGGCGCGGCGTGTCGGTTGGTTTGGGAGTGAATGTCGCCGTTGAAAGTGGCGTGGTCGGCACCACCGTTGGACGCGGCGTATCCGTTGGTTTGGAGATTGGTGTTGGCGTTTGAGTTGGAACGCTGGTCTGCACGGCGGTTGTTGGCGCGCCCATCGCTACGCGCGTCGGCGGCACGGGCGTTGGGCTGTTTACAATGCTGGCTATAACAAAACTGGACAAGATGCACAGCAACACAACGATCACACCCACCGCGCCAGCAGGCATGAGCCAAGTAGGTGCTGATTGCGCTCTCGGCGAACGCTCCGGCAGTGGCAGCGCATCAACGGATGCCGATCGCTTGGGTGGCAGCCCCAATCCCTTTGTCAGCAGTTCGTTCAGCGCGTCATCATATCGCCCGCCAAAATTGATGTAGAGGATGTGCATCAAACGGTCAGGCGCGTCACAGGACTTGGCAATCACCGGGATAATCCGCGGACGGCCTTTGCGCGTCCGGTTCATCGTGATCGCTATATCAATTTCCCAATCGCACCAATCCGACTCGAGCGCATCTGGCGAGAATACCGGAATGTACACGTCACATTCCTTCAAGCCGCGCTCAATCCGCGACGGGATACTATCCCCGGGACTCACCGAGTGCGCATCCAAGAAACCTTCCAAGCCGTTCGCCTTCAGGTCACCACAAAGTTTCTCGGCAAACCCAATGTCTTTCCAGGAATGAGTGATAAAGAATTTCAACGGCATCTTNNCTCTCTTCACCCACCACGCGTTCCCGCGCTGCACGATGAATCCGTTGATCGCTGCCGGCGCGCGCGTCACCGCGAGCGAGACGCGATGCTCGCCGTCGTCGAGATCGCGCGCCAGCGCGATGCGACCGCCCGCGCCGGTGTCCGTGCGCCACAATTCGATTTCGCGCGCGGGCTGGTCATCCACCTGCACGCGCACCGCGCCGCCGTAGGGATTTTGCAATACCACCAAATCCAAATCCGTCCCGCGCCATGCAAAACCCACCTCATCCCCTCTGCCCTCCTGCTCCCCTGCTCCTCTGCTCCCTTGCTCCCCCTCACCCACTCTGCCCCTCTTGTACTCCCCGAAATACGCACGCTCATCACGCACCGTTTCCCACGCGCCGCGCCAATCCATCGCCCAGTGACTCGTGCTGCGAAAACCGAGGTCCACAAAGCGCGCGGTCGGCGTGTACGCTTTGACCGCATCGTACACCGGACGCGGCGCGAAATCGGGATCGAACATGCGGAAATAATAGAACGATTGGTTCTTCTCGTGATCGTCCGCGCGCTTGAAGAACCAGTACATCAGCGCGCCCATCCAGGGCCATTCGGTTTGGGCGCGCGCGTACGCTTGCGGCGTGTAACGCGCTTGCCGCTTGTCGTCCACGCGCCCGTACGGCGTGTCTTTGAAATCCGCGGGCTGCGTGTTCCAACCCATCTCCATCGCCCAGATCGGCGTGAGCGCGTCGCCGTTCTTGACCATGATCTCGCGCAGTTGAATCGGACGCGAAAAGTTGATGCGGTCATTCTCGTCCAAACGCCGGTCGCCAGGTCCGCTGAACAAGCCATAGTCCTGCACCGCCAGAATATCGAAATAGCCGCGCGCGCCGGCGTCGTACATCTGCTGCAAGAAAAGCCGATCGTTCAAGTTGCGCCCGCCCGGTTCGACCGTCTGCGCGAGGCCCGCGCTGATGACGACGACATTCGGGTCGGTCGCTTTTGCTCTTGTGTAACCGATCTTCAGCAAGCGCACATAGTCCGCCGCGTTGACATCCTGCTCGCCCCATTCGGGATAGATGTTCGGCTCGTTCCATACTTGATAATACCGAATCTTGCCGCGATAGCGCGCGATAACCGTCGCGACGAAATCGCCGTAATCGTCGTAATTATCCGGCGGCGCAAAATCGCCGCGCGCGCGTCCATCGTGGCGCGTCCACGCCGGCGGATGATCGAGCCGCGCGACGATTTCCAGTCCGTACTCGCGCGCCAGTTCGACGATGCGATCGTACTTGTCCCACGTGCTTTGGTTGTACTTGGCATCCCAGTATCGCCCCTTGCCCGGCTTTTCGATGTCCTCCCACGGAAACTCTTGGCGAATCCAGTGAAAGCCGGCGTCGCGAATCAACTCGAGCGATTTGCGAATCTTGGCATCTTCGACTTCTTGCTCCAGAAAGACGTTGATGCCAAAGGGATTTACGTCGGCATATTTCATCGGCGCGAAATCGGCGGTCGCGTACGGCGGCTGGAGAAACGAGAGCGCGAGATAGTACAACCCCTTGACTTGCCATTCGAGGTCCTCTTCGCCGGTCCAATCGGCGAGCGTTTGGCGGATCGCGCCGCGCGCGAGGAATGTGGCAAGCACAAGCAAAAGCCCAAGCGCCAGCAGAATGACGAATCGTTTCATGACGCGGCTATTTTACCACAAGATGTGAGCAAGCGGAAACCCTTGACCACATCTGGACTCTGGGGTACAATGCGCGCGGAGGCAAATGTGAAACTCACCCACACGCGTCTGCTCGTGACCCACTTTGTCGAATGTGTTCGATTCTATCGCGATGTCGTGAATCTCGAAATCAATTGGGGCACCGAGGACGGCAATTACGTCAGTTACAATACCGGCAACACGATCCTCGCGCTGTTCAAGCGACACTTGATGGCACAAGCCGTCGGCGCGAGCGACAAGCCAGCGCATGCGGATTGCCAAGATCGTGTCGCGCTGATTTTCGAGGTGGACAGCGTTGACGAGACGTATCGGCAACTGAAAGCGAAAGGCGTTCAGTTCGTCACCGAGCCGACGGATCGCCCCGATTGGGGAATCCGCGCCGCGCATTTCCGCGACCCCGATGGAAATCTGATCGAGGTCTATACGGATCTATAGCCGACGCGCGACGCACTTGCCAAGTGCGTCGCACATCATAGTCCATGCAATTTCAATCGCCTGATCTACTCTGGCTATTCGTGCTGATTCCCCTGCTCCTCGCAGCATACGTCTGGGCGCAGCATCGCCGCTCGCGCTTTACGCTGCGATACTCGAGTCTCTCGCTCATCCGAGATGCGCTCGGCAAGGGTCCCGATATTCGCCGCCACATCCCGCCGCTGTTTTTTCTGCTTGGCATCGCGACGATGCTTTTGGCTCTAGCGCGACCGACCGGCATGGTCACGCTGCCGAAAGAGCAAGCCACCGTCATCCTGGCGATAGATGTCTCTGGCAGCATGCGCGCCAACGATCTCAAGCCGAGTCGCCTCGAGGCGGCGCAAGCCGCCGCGCGCGCGTTCATCGAACGCCAGGAACCCAGCACGCGGGTCGGCGTCGTCGCGTTCTCTGGCACTGCCGCACTCGTCCAAGCGCCGACGACTGATCACGCCGCGGCGCTGGCAGCCGTGAACCGGCTCTCGCGACAGCAAAGCACCGCGATCGGCAGCGGCATCCTCGCCGCGCTCGACGCGATTTTCGAAAAACCGAATCCGAATTCTTCTACCGCCCCCAAAGACGACGTCCTCGTTCCAGCAACTCCCACGCCAACGCCTGTGCCGAAAGGCATCCACACGCCCGCGACGATCGTTCTGCTCACCGACGGGCAAAACCGAACCGGACCATCGCCTCTGGACGCGGCGCGCGTCGCGGCTGATCGCGGCGTCCGCGTTTTTACGATCGGCGTCGGCACGACGCAAGGCACAACCGTGCAAGACCGTGGGTTCGGCTTTCGGACCGCGCTGGACGAAAAGACCTTGAAACAAATCGCGGAAATCACCGATGCGCTGTACTTTCACGCGTCGGACGAGAATGCCCTGCTGGCAATCTACCAGAACCTGAGCAAGGAATTGATTCTCGCGACCGAGCGTGAGGAAAACACAGTGGTTTTCACCGCCGCGGCGACCGTCTTGCTGATGATCAGCGGATCGCTCGCGCTGTTCTGGTTCAACCGTCTGCCGTGAAACCAAAGGCAGAAGGATGAAAACTTCCGCCTTCATCCTTCTGCCTTCATCCTTCTGCCTTTGCTTTGCGCGCGCGCTTGTGCTACAATAGTCGCCGTGGAACTCGACAAGGTTTATTGCGCGGACAGCCGCTCGATGCGCGAGGTGGACGACGGCTCGGTGCAACTCGTCGTCACCTCGCCGCCGTACAACGTAGGCAAGGAGTACGCGCGCCACCACGACGCGATGGAATTGGACGCGTACCTCGCGTACCTTGACGAAACTTGGAAGGAGTGTACGCGCGTCCTCGCGCGCGGCGGACGGCTTGCGGTGAATGTGGCAAACACCTGGCGCAAGCCCTACCTGCCGCTGAACGCGCACATCGCGCAGCAGTTGATTGACCTGGGACTCTTGATGCGCGGGGAAATCATCTGGGATAAAGGCGCCTCGGCTGGAGTATCAACCGCCTGGGGGAGTTTCGCGCGCGCGTCCAATCCCACGCTCCGCGATGTGCACGAGTACATCCTTGTCTTTAGCAAAGCGTCGTACAAACTAGAGGAGACGCGCGGAAAAGAAAGTGGAATCGAGAACCTGGAGTTTGTCGAGTGGACGAAAAGCGTCTGGCGCAGCCCGCAGGACCAAGTCGCCGATTCGCAAAAGTCGGTCTGGCAATTCGACACCCAAAGCAAAAAGCGCGATCCTCATGCGCCCGCGCACCCCGCGCCCTTCCCGCTCGATTTGCCGCTGCGCTTGATTCTGCTCTACACCAACATCGGCGACATCGTTCTCGATCCGTTCCTGGGCAGTGGCACGACCGCGCTCGCAGCAAAGATGACGCAGCGACACTACATTGGCTACGAAATTTCGCCCGAGTACTGCGCCGCCGCAGAGAAACGCTTGACCGAATTCGGCCAGCCACGCGTGATCGAGGAACGCCTCGCGCGCAGGAAGAAGACAAGGTGACAAGGAGAATGCTTTTCTCCCTGTCACCTTGTCACCGGGTCATCTTGTCCGCTTGCGCGTCTTATTTCGAATCCCTCAACACATTCCGCGCGATCACCATCCGCAGAATCTCGTTCGTCCCTTCGCCAATCAGCGTCAGACGATTATCGCGGTAATAGCGCTCGACCGGAAAATCGCGCAAATAGCCCGCGCCGCCGTGAATCTGAATCGCCTTCCAGCACGCGCGGTCTGCCGCCTCCGACGCGTACAACTTTGCCATCGCCGCTGCCTGCGAGAATTTTTGCAGATGGTCTTTGAGGTACGCGGCTTGGGCGACCATCAAACGCGCCGCTTCCAACTCCATCGCAGAATCCGCGATCATCCATTGGATTGCCTGGAAACCGGCAATCGCCTGACCGAACGCCGTGCGCTCCTGCGCGTACTTGATGGATGCTTCGAGCGCGGCGCGCCCCAAGCCCAACGCCATCGCGCCAATGCCGATGCGCCCGCCGTCGAGCGTGATCATCGCCTGCTTGAACCCTTCGCCTTGCTTGCCCAGCAGATTCTCTTTTGGCACGCGACAATCTTCGAAGAACACCTGGGTCGTGAGCGAGCCGTGCAAGCCCATCTTTTCTTCGACTTTGCCGATGACCAGTCCGGGCGCGTCGTGCGGGATGAGGATCATGCTCAGCCCGCGATGCCCTTTCGACTTGTCGGTGATGCACAGCGCGTTGATCGAGCGCGCGATCGCGCCCGACGTGACATACATCTTCGAGCCATTGATGATCCACGCGTCGCCTTTGAGGACCGCCGTCGTCGTCACCGAGCCGGCGAGATCGCTGCCACCCTTCGCCTCGGTCAGCGCGAGCGCGCCCAGCGCTTCGCCTTTCGCCAGCGGGGTGAGCCATACCTGCTTTTGCGCTTCCGTGCCAAAATTATAGATCGGCGCGCAGCCGAGCGAAAGATGCGCGGCGTACGTCAAGCCGATCGAGCCCGACGCGCGCGACACCTCTTCGACCGCGAGCGCCTGCGACAGCGTGTCCGCGCCGCCGCCGCCGTACTCCTCAGGAAAGGGCAAGCCCATCAATCCCTGCGTTCCCATCTTACGAAAGATCTCGGTAGGAAATTCATCGCGCTGGTCAATCTCGTTCGCGCACGGCGCGATTTCCTTCTCGGCAAAGTCGCGCACCATCTCTTGAATCGCGCGTTGTTCCTCGGTCAGTTGAAAATCCATCGCTCCTCTTCTCCTTTGAAGAATCTCAGGCAATTATATGATGTCGCCAATGGCTTGTCAATTATTCGAGGTTTCGGTATAATGCGCGGCGGATTTGAGAATCACAACCCATCAGGAGACGGAACGCTATGCCAATCTACGAATATCGCTGCGCCGACTGCAAACGCCGCGTCAGCGTTTTCTTCCGATCGTTTTCCGCCGCGAACGATCCACAATGCCCAAATTGCGGCGGCAAGCGCCTCGCGCGCCTGGTCTCGCGCGTCGCGACCGTCAAATCCGAAGACGCGCGCCTGGAAGCCTTATCCGATCCGTCCAATTTTGGCGACGTGGACGAGAACGATCCCAAGAGCGTCGCGCGGTTCATGCGCAAGATGGGGGATCAAATGGGCGGTGAGGACTTGGGACCCGAGTTCAACGAAATGGTGGACCGCTTGGAGTCGGGGGAAAGTCCGGAGGAAATCGAAAAGACGATGCCGGGGCTGGGCGGAGAAGGCGGGAACCTGGACGTTGGAGGTTAGAGGCTTGAAATTGGAAGTTGGAGATCGGAGTTGGAATCAGCTGTCCAGCGTCTAACCTCCAACTTCAAACCTCCAACTTCAAACCTCCAATTCAGAATTTCTCAAACCGTTCCACGTCCATCACGAAAACCGTCGCGCCGCCGACTTGGACTTCGATGGGTTGCGCGAGGTACAATTCGCCCGGCTCCATCACCGGCGGCATCGGATTGACGAACTGCGTGCGCGTCGTGCAATTCTCTTTGATCACTCTCAGCACATCCTCCAGTTTGTCTGGCTCGACGCCGATCAGGATCGTCGCGTTCCCCTCGCGCAGAAAACCGCCGGTTGTGCTGATGAGCGTAAACTGATGGCTGTGATCGCGCAGCGCGTCGGTCAATTTCCCGGCATCGTCGTTGTGAACAATCGCGAAAACGAGTTTCATAGTCCCCTCCCTCCTAATTCGCTCATCATCCGCGCCCTGATTTGCCCCTGAACCTCTTCGACCGAAGCCGTACCGTCAATCACGACCCAACGTCTGGGTTCTGCTTTTGCCAACTCCAAATATCCATTTCGGACGCGCGTGTGGTACTCGACATCCTTTTGATCGAGCCGATTCGTCTTGCCGCGCTGCCGCCGCGTGAGCCCGACCTCCGCTGGCACGTCAATGTAGAACGTCAAGTCGGGGACGAGTCCGCCGGTCGCGAACTGGGTGATCGCGCGCAGCGCGTCGAGATCGAGTCCCAGTCCATAGCCCTGATACGCCAGCGTCGAATCGGAGTAGCGATCGCAGACGACGATCTTGCCGGCGGCGAGCGCGGGGCGAATCAACTCGGCGACGATTTGGGCGCGCGCAGCAGAAAAGAGCAGCACTTCGGCTTCGTTCCGCATCGCCTGGTTGCGCGTCGAGAGAATGACCTGGCGGATCTGTTCGCTGATTTCGGTGCCGCCTGGCTCGCGCGTCAGCAATATCGGCAGCCCGCGCGCTTGCAGGTACTCCGCCAGCCGCCGCGCCTGCGTCGTCTTGCCGCTGCCATCGGGACCTTCGAAAGTGATGAAGAGGGTCAAGGCGCGCTCCGCATCGTCCAAGTGCAGTGGGTGCGATGCAGCCCTTGCGTTTTCATCGTCTCGAATTCTTTGCGCAGTCGGTTGAAATAGCGTCTACCGTACAGCGGCACGCCAAATTCCATCGCGTCCGGCGCGGTCACATGTCTTTGGGTCAGCATCTGCTCGAACTCGCGCGGTGTGTAGCCGAGAGATTCGATTGGCACGCGTGAATGGTTGAAAGCAGAGAGGACATCCAGCCGCGACAGAAAATCGTTCGGCAGCGCCTCTGAGACGACGATCAGATCAACATCGCTGTTGAACGTGTCCTGATCCCGCGCCACAGAGCCATGCAGGATAACGCAGCGTGGGCGCGAAGTGGCGACTAGGTGTTTTGTGTATCTTCTTGCCGCCATTCTTCTGAGTCGCTGGCGCTCGCGGGCGGTCGCGTCCATGCTCACTCCACTTCACTCGCGTAAATCCGCACGCGCCGTTTCGGCTCCTTGCCCAGACTGCGCGAATACAGATTCGCCTGGCGCGCCATTTCGTGCTGCTGACGCCGGACGTACGCGCTCTGCGGCGACAACTCGACTGAGTGCGCGCCGCGTTGAACCTGTTCGATCCCGGCTTGCGTCTCGCGCAGCGCCTCCGCCATCGGATCGCTCGCGCCGTCCACGCCGAACAAATCCTCCAACACGCCTTCCATCTGCGCGAGCGTGTTCGAACGCAAGACGTAAACCGGCACGCCGCGCCGTTCCGCATCGCCGACGATCGGCGGGCGTTTGCGATAGTAATTCTTGAGCGTCAGCACCGCGTCCGCGCTACTCACGTCGTTGACGACCTGGATCGGCAATTGCAGCCCTTGCGCGGCTTGCTCCAACCGATCCTGGCTCAAGCCGTAGGGGAACAGCCGCATCAAGCGTGGCTTGGCTTCTGCACGCGCCGCTGGCTCGAGCGCGGCTTCGCGGCGACCGCGCATCGCCGATTCGCGCAATGCGCCGATGCGCGCCGCGGGCTGCGGCGTTTCGATATGCACCTGCCCTGCCGCATCGCGCGTGCGAATTTCCGGCGCGAGCATCCGCCCGCGCAACAACGCATCCACCGCGCGCGCCACTTCGTGATGGACCGCGAGCCGATGGCGTTCCTGAATTTCGATCAGCACGTCGAACGTCGGTGGGGCTTTGCGTTCCAAAATGGATTTCTGCGTCCCGCGCCGCCGCGCCTCTTCGTCCGACAAGGTGACCGATTGAATTCCGCCGATCAAATCGGACAGCGTCGGATTCATCATCAGGTTGTCGAGCGAGTTCCCATGCGCGGTGCCGATCAACTGCACGCCGCGTTCGGCGATCGTGCGGGCGGCTTCGGCTTCCAATTCGCGCCCGATCTCGTCAATGACGATCACCTCGGGCATGTGGTTCTCGACCGCTTCGATCATCACTTCGTGCTGAAGCGTCGGCGTCGGCACTTGCATGCGCCGCGCCTTGCCGACGGCTGGGTGCGGCACATCGCCGTCGCCGCCGATTTCGTTCGACGTGTCCACGACGACCACGCGCTTCATCTCCGCGAGCACGCGCGCGGATTCGCGCAGCAGCGTCGTCTTGCCCACGCCCGGGCGCCCGAGGATCAGCACGCTCCTGCCCGATTCGACAATGTCGCGGATGATTTCGATCGTGCCGTAGACCGCGCGCCCGACGCGGCACGTCAAGCCGACGACGTGTCCCTGGCGGTTGCGGATGCACGAGATGCGGTGGAGCGTGCGCGGGATGCCGGCGCGGTTGTCAGCGGTAAACTCGCCGATGCGTGAGACGACATAGTCAATGTCTTCGTGGTTCACCTCGCGCGAATTGAGCGTAACCGCCTCGCCGATATAACGCGCCTCCGGCACGCGTCCCAAATCCATCACGATTTCCAGCAACTCGCCGCCACGATTGATCTTGCGCAGATGGTCTTCCAAATGCGGCGGGAGAACGTTTAGCAGTAAATCCAAGTCATCTGCGACTAGTTGTTCCGTACTCAAAAGCACCTCGATGAATTTCTGATTTGCGATTTCAGAGTCATGATTTCGATTTTGCGACAACTGGGTCGCTTGGTCTCCTGCCGATATTATACCCCCTCTTAACCGGAGCGTCAACGCAAGACACGCGGGGCGCTTGCAAAAATAGGTTAGGGCGGATAGAATAGAAACATCCATTTGAGGCGAAATCAAAGGTGGAGCAGCACAAGTGACAGACGACACCAGGAGTTCACCATGAACAACGAAGCCGCAGAATCAGGGCTGGACATTCGTGGCGGCGACCCGAGATTCCCTGCCAAGTGCTCGTCGCAATCCCAGGTTGCAATGAGCCAACAAATGATGCCCTCGGACGCGAATCCACTGGGCAACGTCCACGGGGGTCACATCATGAAACTGATTGACGAAGCCGGCGGACTCGCGGCGATGCGGCACGCGCGCCGTCCGGTCGTCACCGTCACCATGGACTCGATCGCGTTCCTGTCGCCGGTGCGCGTGGGGCACGTGCTTACGCTGCGCGCCTCGGTGAACTGGGTCGGCAAGAGTTCCATCGAGGTCGGCGTTCGCGTGGAAGCCGAAAATCCGGTGACTGGCGAGATCACGCACACCAACTCGGCGTACGCGGTCTTTGTCGCGCTGGACGACCAAGCCAAACCGTGCTCCGTGCCACCGCTCGCTTTGGAATCGGACGACGACCGCCGTCGCTGGGCGGAAGCCGAAGCGCGACAGCAAATCCGGTTGCAGCGAGCGCGCAAGAAAGTTCAATAGTGCGATGATGCCCTAGTCATGACTAACGCACCATTGCACTCTCGCACTATTTCACTAATCCTGCTGAAGGAGGCAGCCAATGAAACTCGCCGAGCGAATGAGCCGGCTGGGAACAGAAACCGCGTTCGAGGTCCTGGTCAAGGCGCGCGCGCTAGAAGCGCAGGGGCGAGACGTCATTCATCTCGAAGTGGGCGAACCGGATTTTCCGACGCCTGAAAATATCGTGCAAGCCGGCATCCGCGCGCTGAAAGATGGCAAGACCAAGTACACACCCAGCGCCGGCATTCCAGAACTGCGCGCGGCGATCGCCGCATCCGTCAGCCGCACGCGCGGGGCCTCGATCACGCCCAATCAAGTTGTCGTCACCCCGGGCGCAAAACCGATCATGTTCTTTTCGATCCTCGCGCTGGTCGAACCGGGAGACGAGGTGCTCTATCCCAATCCCGGCTTTCCAATCTACGAAAGCATGATCAACTATTGCGGCGGCAAGCCGGTGCCGTACATCTTGCGCGAGGCAGATGGGTTTCGTTTCGACCCGGACGAATTTCGCGCCAAGGCGAATTCCAAGACCAAACTGATTATCCTCAACTCACCGCACAACCCGACCGGCGGCGTGCTGGAGCCAGAGGATTTGCAAGTCGTCGCGGAAGTGGCAAACCGGTACGACAGCGTCATCTTCACCGACGAAATCTATTGCCACATGTTGTACACCGGCGCGTTCAGCAGTCTCCTGAGCGTGCCGACCTTGTCCGAGCGCACGATTCTCCTCGACGGCTTTAGCAAGACGTATGCGATGACCGGCTGGCGTCTGGGCTGGGGCGTGATGCCGGCAGAACTAGCAGAGCACATCACGCGCTTGCAGACGAACGCCAACTCGTGCGTCGCGGGTTTCGTTCAGTACGCGGGCGTCGAGGCGCTGACCGGACCGCAAGACTCGGTCGCCCAAATGGTCGCCGCGTTCAAGGCGCGGCGCGATCTGATCGTGGATGGATTGAACGCGATTCCCGGTTTCAAGTGTCTGAAACCGCGCGGCGCGTTCTACGCGTTTCCGAACACTACCGGCACCGGTTGGGACTCGCGCAAACTGGCTGACTATTTGTTGAACGAAGCGGGGGTCGCGTGTCTGAGCGGGACCGCGTTCGGCGAAGCCGGGGAAGGGTACCTGCGCTTTTCGTACGCGAATTCATTGGAGAACATCAAAAAGGCGTTGACGCGGATTCGAGAGGCAATCGAGAAAATTGAGGACTGACCAAGACGCCCGCGAGCAGAACTCGCGGGCGTCTTGATTGGTAGATCACAATTGGTCGCGATCCTACGCCCCGCCCGGTTCATGTTCGGTTGTTTGGATGTACATCTCCGGCTTGAGCACGCCGACGAACGGGAGGTTGCGGTAAATCTCGTTATAGTCCAAGCCGTACCCGACGACGAACTCATTTGGAATGTCAAAACCAACATAGTCGAGCGCGACGTTGACTTCTCGGCGGCTGGGCTTGTTGAGGAGCGTGCAGATCTTGATCGAACTTGGATGGCGCGTGCGTAGGTTGCCCGTGATGTACGCCAGAGTCCGCCCGGTGTCAATGATGTCCTCGACGATCAGCACATTGCGATTTTCGATGCTTGCATTCAAGTCCATTAGAATCCGGACGACGCCGGACGACTCGGTGCGCGTGCCCCCGTACGATGAAATCGCCATGAAATCTATTTCGTGCGGAATGTGAATAACGCGCACGAGATCGCTGAGGAACAACACGCCGCCCTTCAGGATGCAGACGAGGAGCAGGTCCTTGCCGGCATAATCGCGGTTGATCGCCGCGCCGAGTTGAGCCACGCGCTCTTGCAACCGCTCGCGCGAAATCAAAATCTTGGCGATGTCTTTTTCCAAGTCAGCCATCAATCGCTCCTCGAGATTCAACCGGATCAAGGCAGGAAGGGAAACAACCGTTTCAGCAAAGGGAACGAAAACACCGGCGCGGGCGTTGACGTCGGCGTTGGTGTGGGCGTCGCCGTGGGCGGAACCGCTGTCGGCGTCAAAGTGGGCGTCGCGATTTCAACTACCGGCGTCTCGGTCGGCGTAAGAGTCGGCGTCGCTTCGATCGTTAGAGTCGGCGTTGGCGTCACAGAGATATCGGCGATCGGAAGCGCGTCGGTGTCCGCCGCCGGCTTGGTAAACTCCGCCGCGATCCAGCCACGTTGCTTTGCATTCGGAAACGCAATCTGCCACCATCGCGAATCGGTTGTCCGCGCGAGCAGCGTGACCGTCACCCCCTCGCGCACGCGACCGAGAATCACCGCAGCGGTGCTGGGTTCCGCGCGCACGCGTAATGTATCGGATATTGTCGCGTGCACGCCGACCTGTCCCTCATCCTCTCCCCTACGCCCCTCCCCTATCTGGGGAGGGGATGGGGGAGGGGTCGCCGTCGAAGTTGGCGTAGGCAAACCGGCTTTGAACCGCGCGGCAAATTCACGCGTGATGTCGAGATACAAGTTGCCGTACGAAACGCTCGGCTCGATCATCGTGCCTTCGACCCACTCGTTCCAACTCGTGATGATGATCCAGTCGGGGTACGTCGAAAACGCGGCGCGCCAGGTCTCGCGATAAAACTCGCCGCCGCGACGATCGCGCACGTACGCATCGGAACGACGCGTGCGCGTATCGTCGTTGCCGGGCATCACGGTCGCGACCCACAGTTTGTCTGCCCCGTACGCTTTCACGCGCGGGCGCCATTTCTGCAATTCCGCCGTAACGTCCTTTGCCCACGCGATCGAATAAAGATGCAGCCCATCGAAGACCGCCAGGTACGGCAGTTGCTCTTTCACGCCCTCGGCGATCCAGAGCGATTGACGATTCGGATCAACCTCGTTGCGGATCGCGCGCCACTCGTCCACCGAGTACTTTTGCTCGCGCCAGAAAAAGACGACCGGTTTGCCTTCGACCCGCAGGTACGCCGGATGCTGTGCGCGCGTGGTGAGCAAAGTCTTGAGCGATCGGATCACGTCATTCTTCGATCCGTAAAAGGGCGAGGTCAACTCGAAATCTACCGCCGCTTGGAAATTCGCCGCGCGCGCTTGGTCGAGCATCGTGCGGAAATTGTCGTCGGTTGGATTGCCGACGCCCCACCACGAAACGACGAACGCGTCAATGCCCGCGCCGCGCGCTTGCTGAATCTGCCGCGCGATCGCGCCGGCATCGCGCGAGGTGTACGGCGACGCAGGCAGGTCCGGCACGCGGTCGGGTTTCCACGTGTTCTCGTCGAACCAGTTGTAGTAAAACGCGAGAACGAGCGGCGCACGCGCGGCGCGGGCATTGCCGGCAAGCCCAAGTCCTACGACTGCCACGAGGGAAAGAGTGAAAAACAAAAGCGGACGTTTCATAGTAATTGCAGATATTCTAGCACAGGATAGCGCAAGCGACAAACGAAGGATGAAGGTAGAATTTACCTGTTCTTTTCATCCCTCACACTTGCACCTGCGGTTACGCAAGTGTGGGTGTCTTTCCGCCCTCACCCTTTACTTCCGCCACCAATCCTTGCGCGAGCGCGGATCCATAAACGCGCCGGCGTCGCGAATCGCGAATTTGACTTCGCCGCGCCCGCGCGCAAATGCCTGACCAACGCGCAGCGCCGGCAGTTCCGCGCGTCCCGCACTGTTCGCCTGCTGATACAGCGCAACCAAGTTCGACCCGACCGCGATGCCTTCAAGGTACAGCACATAGCCGCGCACCGGGTTGTCTTCGCGCGTGTACGTAAATGCGATGCGGTCGGAATCCGCGTACAGCACCAGCGCGTTGTATCCTCCGCCGAGGTTGTAGCCGGCATCCGGCACGTGCAGTGTTTCGCCGGGATTCGCCGCCAGACTCGCCATCGTCACTTCGGGATTGGTCATTAGCGCGCCGCGACAGTTACATTCCGCATCCCACAGATAAACCTGATACACCGCGCTAAAACTGGGAGCGCGATAGTCGCCCAAGAGGGTGAACAACTTGGGCGCGGCGAGATCGAACGGGCCATCAATGTCCACCAAGCCGAGGCGCGCGGTCGTCGTCACGTAGCCGCGCGCGGATAGGTTCACTTCGGCTGACGGATGCGCGGGGTGGCTCGGCGAGATGACGGAGAGCGTGCCGTACTTTTCGTCTGGGATGACGACGGGCACCGCAACTGCTCCGGGCAAAGAAGTTGGCGTGGGAGAGACCGTTGGTGTGTTGGTTGGTTTGCTAGTTGGCTTGCGAGTCGGAGTCGGCGTGCGCGTCCGGGTCGGCGTTGCCGGTGCGGTTGATGTCGCGGTGGGCGTACGGGTTGGTGGCAAAGTGGGCGATGCGACCGCGCGCGCGAACTTGGTCGGCGCGGGAGTGTCGGTTGGCGCGGGCGTGGCAGTGGCACAAGCCGACAACACAAGCGCGGCAAAAAAGACAATCACGAGAGCGCGAATCAGGATACCTCTGGACTTTGCGACGCACCTGTGCGGTGTGTCGCACGTTACTTTCCTACAACGTCCGCGTCACCTTCGTCAGCCCGCGCGGGTGATCCGGGTCGTAGCCCTTGGCGCTGGTCAGATGATGTGCGAGCAACTGCCCCGGCACGATGGCGACGAGCGGCGATAACCATTCCGGCAGCGCGACCGGCAGCGCAAGCGGCGCGCCGATGGCGAGCGCGTCCGGCACATCGGAGATGACGACCAAGTCCGCGCCGCGTTCTTGAAGTTGCCGCGCGACCAGAACGAGATCGTCCAAGACGCGTCCGCGCGGCGCGACGACGATCACCGGAAAACCGCCTTGCACAATCGCAATCGGACCGTGCATAAAATCGGCGGACGAAAACGGTTCGGCGGCAACGTACGCGAGTTCCTTCAACTTGAGCGCGATCTCGAACGCAGTCGCATAGTTGTAGCCGCGCCCGATAACGATGCACATCGTCGCGTCGCGCCAGCGCGCCGCGGCTTGCGCGACCGCGTCGTTCAACGACAGCGTACGCGCAACCGCGTCCGGCACCGCGTCCAGTTCGCGGCGGCGCGCGCGGTCGTTCGCGAGCGCGGTCGAAAGCAACGCGAGCGCGCAAAGTTGCGTCGTGTACGTTTTCGTCGCGGCGATCGTTTTCTCTTCGCCAGCGTGCTGCAAGATCACATGATCCGCCGCGCGCGCAAGGGGCGAATCGGCAAAGTTGGTGATGGCAAGCGTCGGCGCGCCTTGTCGCCGCGCTTGTTCAACCACGGCGACAATGTCTGGCGACTGCCCCGATTGCGAGATCCCGATGACGAGTGAATCGGTTAGGCGCGGCGGCATCTGGTAGATCGTGTAAAGCGACGGCGTCGCGAGCGCGACCGGCAGCCGGTTGAGCGACGCGAACACGTACTTGGCGTACGTCGCCGCATTGTCCGACGTGCCGCGCGCGGCAATCGTGATGTACTTGGCGCCCGCGCGATTGATCTGCGCGGCGATGCGCTCGACGTTTGCGGACTCGGCGTCGAGGAAACGCGCGAGCGCGGCGGGTTGTTCCGCGATTTCGCGGAAGAGTTCGGAGGGATTCATCGTTTCCTGATTAGCGCGTCCGTCATCTTCGCGACGCGTGCCATTTGCTTTACGTCGTGCACGCGCACAATGTCCGCGCCGCGCTCGATGCCGAGCGCGATCGCCGCGGCGGTCCCTTCGACGCGCTGATCGGGCGGCAGGTCCAACGTGTAGCCGATGAACCCTTTGCGCGATGGCCCAAATAGAATTGGATAGCCGAGGACACGCAACTCACCCAAACGCCGGACCAATTCCAAATTTTGCTCGACTGTCTTGCCAAAGCCGATACCGGGGTCAACGATGATCTTCTCCGGCGCGACGCCAGCGTCGAGCGCGAGTTCGACTTGCGCGTGCAGTTCGCGGATCACGTCGGCGAGTAAATCCTGATACTCGACGCCGACGTAGCGCCCGCCCAGCCGCTCCAACTGCACCGCGTCTTTCGGTTTGCTGCGATTGTGCGTGATGACGACTGGCACGCCGCGCTGCGCGACGAGGTGCTTCATCCCCTCATCCATCCGCAAGCCCCAAACATCGTTCACGATATCCGCACCGGCATCCAGCGCGCGGCGCGCGGTCTCAGCGCGGTACGTGTCAATCGAAATCGGTACGCTAACGCGTGCGCGCAATCGCTCGATCACCGGCAGCACGCGGCGCTGTTCTTCATCGGCGGACGTTGGCTGGGAACCGGGTCGCGTAGACTCGCCGCCGATGTCAAGAATATCCGCGCCGTCGGCAATCAACTGCTCCGCGTATGTGACAGCGCGAGCAATGATTTTCTCTGCGTCCCCTATGCTCTCTGTGGCTAGAATCCCGTCCCCGCTGAACGAATCGGGGGTGACGTTCACAATGCCCATCACGTACGTGCGCGCGCCCCACTCGAACCGCGCGCCGCGAATCGTCAACGCGCCACGTACGCCATCGTCGAATAGTTCGAGCGCGCGCTCCAGGTCGTCGGCAAGCGTGTCGAGTTCACTTTCAGATTGCGTGCGGACGCGCACCGCGAGATGTTGCAATTGATAGCGCGTGCCGAGCAAAAGCACGTCGGCTGCGCCGGTCGCGCGATCGTCCATGCGCACGGGCAAGACAACCTCGCCGCCTTCGAGCATCAACTCTTGGTACAGAAAACGCGCCACCCTGAACGCGACGCGTTCGATCTTGATGGCGCGGAACGCCCCTTTGGCGATTTGATCGCGCGATAACGCAAGCGCCGCGTCGATCTTTTGCGCTTCGCGGCGAAGGTCATCGAGGTCCTGGAGTTGCAAGACGCGCAGATTGTACAGTCTCATCAGTCTTTGCTGTTGCGAATCAACGACATGAATTCAGCGCGTGTGGACGGATTGCTGCGGAACAACCCGCGATTCGCGCTCGTGACCAAGCGGCTGCCCGGCTTTTTGACCCCGCGCATTGTCATGCACAGGTGTTCCGCTTCGATCACGACGCCGACGCCGGTGGGATGGAGACCGGTCATCAACGTATCGGCAACCTGGCTGGTCAAGCGTTCCTGCATCTGCGGTCGCCGCGCCAAGATCTCCACCACGCGCGCGATTTTGCTGACGCCAGTCAAGCGCGCTTTCGGAATATAGCCGACATGCGCGACGCCGTGGAACGGCAAAAAGTGATGTTCGCAAACGGAATAGAACGGGATGTCTCTGAGGATCACCATTTCCTGGTGGCCTTCGGCGTCGAACGTGACTTGCAGCGCGTCGAGCGGATCCTGCCGCGTGCCTTCGAAAATCTCCTCGTACATCTCCGCAATGCGGCGCGGCGTGTCGCGCAAGCCCTCGCGCGCTTCATCTTCGCCGATCGCGGCGATGATCTCGCTGATGGCGCGTTTGATCCGATCTTGATCCATAGCCGCTGTCTATTCCTTCTGCTTTGCTTCCAACAACACGACTTGAGTTTCTGACGGCAGCGAATCTTTCGTGACCTTGAAACTGGCGACTTCTGCGGGCGCTTTGATGCCCATTTCCTTAAAGAACTTGGATGCCGCGTCGAGTTTGAAACTCAGGTCGGGGTGCGCAAAGTGCATTGGAATCACGATCTGCGGCTCCAAGAGTGACACGATCTCTGCGGCTTCTCCCGCGCTGATCGTCGAAACGTCGCCGACCGGCGTGAGCAGCACGTTCACATTGCCGAGCGCCTCGACTTGCGGTTGCGTCGGCACGTGCCCCAGATCGCCGAGATGACAAATCGTCAAGCCGTCCAGGTCGAAGACGTAGACGGTGTTCGCGCCGCGTTCCTTGCCGCCCTTTTTATCGTGCGCGGTGGGAACGCCGGTGACAAAGATATTCTTGATCTCGTACTCGCCGGGACCTTCGATCACTTTGGGATCGCCCTTGACACCCGAGGCAAAGCGATGCCCGGGATGATCGTGACTGATCGTCACGATGTCGCCGCGCGGGCGCGGGAAACTGAGACCGATCTCTTTCGAGTAGGGATCGGTGATGACGGTACCTTCGCGTCCGCGCAGGCGAAAACACGCGTGCCCGAACCAATCTATCTCCATGTTCTGCCTCCCTGCAAGTGGTCACTCCTCACATTCGCTGTCTCGCCACAGAGGACACAGGGGACACAGAGAGAAAAAAGAATATTCCTCGGTGTTCCCTGTGCCCTCTGTGGCTCATCTAACTTTGTCGAATTATAGTCTATTCTCAAACGAAAAGCAAAAGAGGCGAAGCCAACGGCTCCGCCTCGTGTGATAAGGTTGGATACGTTCAACTCCGCGGCGCAAAATCGCGCGCCAGGCGCTCAACCGCGCGTCGAGTGGCTAGGGATTGCGCGAGTCCATAACGCATCATCGCGTTATCGCAATCCGCGCGCAAAACGCCCAGGTAAACCAAGTCGTCCAGTTCCTTCTGCACCGTCCGCACCGCGCGCCCCACCCGCTGCGCGATGTTGGGCGCGCCGTCGTACGCCAGCGGGTTCTGCCCAAAAAAGACGAGTAGATCCCAGCGCACCAGGTTGGTGGCATACCGTTCAACGAAAGTGAACAGTTCGACGTCAATCTCGTGAGAGGATGAGAGAGGCACTGGCTCGGCAATGTGGAAAGATTGAGTGATAGGCATAACCTGTCAATCCGGATCGGAAAATGACTTTCACTCTGATATTAGCATCTCCCTGCGGCAGCGTCAATAGTACTTGATGATTACTCGCGGACGACTATTTCACAAAGTCTACGACCGCCAGCCAACACGCTCGCGGATCACTCGGCGGATAGTTGTTCGTTTGAAAATGAAAATTGGGATCAGAGATCGGTGCGCCGGTTCCGTCGGCAATCCAGATATACCAGGTAAATGGCGCGTCGAACGCGCCGATGGGTTTCAGCGTAAAAGCATAGCCCGTGGTGCCATCCGGCTGATACCGGACAAACTGTTCTCCACCTTCGATGGTGGACGACGCGTGTGGACCTGTCCCCAAGCGCACGCGGACGCCTTCGACCGGCGCGCCTCCGCGAGTCACCGTGCCTTTGATATATACGCCTCCCGAATGTGTACAACTGCGCAAGAGCGTTCTGTATGGATATAGCAATGGCAGCGGCGTCGGAGCCGCCGCGGTCGCAACCGGCGATGGCGTCGCCGTAGCCGGCGCCACCGTCCGAGTCGGGGTTCGCGGCACGCTGGTCGGCGTATTCGTCGGCACGCTGGTCGGCGAAGGCACAAGCGTCGGCGTAGATGTGGCGGTCGGCGCGGCGGTTGGGATCGGCGTATCGGTCAGCACCGGCGTCCACGTGGGCGGAGACAGCGTCGCCGCCGCCAAAAGAGTCGGCGAAGGCAGCGGCGGCTTGAAGGGGTTGAACGCGACGCGCGGATTCAGAAAGACCAGCAAATCGAAGATCACCACGAGCGCGGTGATGGTCGCGACAACCAGAGTTGCGATCTGAAAACGGTCCTGCGAATCATCTTGCATTTCTGCCGCCTAACGCCGCACGAAATCCACAACTGCGAGCCAGCACGACGCGGGATCATTCTCGCCCAGTGAGTTTGTCGTCACGCGTCCCGCGTGAGGATCGGACAGGGGGTTGCCGCTACCGTCCGCGACCCAGACATGAAAAGTTCCCGGCGACGCGCCGTTGGGTTTGATCACATGGACGTAATAGCCCGGACTCTTGCCCGACCAACTGCCGCTGGTGACGTAGTAAACGTCGCCACCGCCAGGGCTGGCGCTGAACGCCACGCGCACACCCGGTTCGGGATCGCCCGCGCTCGATCTCCAAACGGTTCCTTCGATAAAAGTCCCTCCCGAATGTTCACACTTTTGAAATACGGGGCGGTAGGTGTACGGCGAAGGCGCGACCGTGGGCGGGCGCGGCGTACGCGTCGGCACGCGACGCGTGGCTGTCGCCGTCGGTGGGATCGGAGTATCCGTCGGCGTTGCGGTGGGCAGGGGTGTGAATGTCGGCGTGGATGTTCGCGTCGGTGTGAACGTTGGTGTTCGAGTGTTCGTCGGCGTGGGCGTCCACGTGGGTGGAAGCCCGGCAACCGTCGCAGTTGCGGTGGGACGCGGCTTGAACGGATTCAGCGCGACCTGAGGATTCAGAAAAATCAAGCCATAGCACAATACGACGATCACCGTCACAACGGCGACGATCAGCGTTCCGATTTGAAAGCCCTCTTGTTGGATGTCATTCATGGCGCGACACCTATCCAGCTCTGTGTCATTGCGAGCGGAGCGAAGCAATCCCTAAAGTGCCTTGGGGATTGCTTCGTCGCATCCTTCGACTCCGCTACGCTCCGCTCAGGATGCTCCTCGCAATGACAGGGTGAGCAGTTCCGAAAAAACCTGGTTTCTACTTGGGGAGTGCTCTTTCGCCCTGACCGTACAACTCGTCGGGCACCAGCAGATACATCGTCTTGCCGCTGCGCGTGAGCGCATCCAAACGCAGCGCCGGCGTGGACGCTTGCATCAACTTTTGCGTCGCGTTGTCCAATGCCTCGCGCAGGTCTTGCTCGGTCGCATTGGTGTACCAACCCCACTGCGCCGCGATCAATTCTTGCCTGACCACATCCTCGGTCGCTTGGTCTGCGCTCTGCGGCTTGGGGTCCTGCGCGGCGAGCGCCGTGGACATCCGAAACCAATCGTCCCACGCGCTGCTCCACGCTTCGCCGATGGCCTTGGCGTCTGCGCTCCACTCGACAATCAGAGTCTTGCCGAACGCGCCGCGCGCAACGCGATATTTTAGCGCGAGCCAGTTGACCTTGTCGCGCATCAGCGCCGCGCGCACCGCGGGGTCGGCCGCTTGCGCGATGTGCTTGTCGTAGTACGCCTGCCGCGCGCTATCTTCTGCCAGCAGCGCGTCGCTCAGTTGCGCCACAAAATCGGCGGGCCATGCCCCTGCGCCCGGCGGCGTGCTAGTCAAGTCGTCTAGCAGTTGTTGCGCCGCGGCGATGCGTCTTTGCTTGGCGGGATCCACCTCGGTCGCCGGCGGCAATTTGCCAAGCGGCGGAGCGAAAGGTACGCGCACGGGCGCGCCCGCGCCTTCGGTCGTCGCGCTGGCAACTTTGACTGATTTCGCGCGGGCTTGCGCCGCCAGCGCGTTAGCGCCAAGCGCCGCGTATGCCTCCGCGACCTGGTCCAGCCGACGCGCCCGCGCGTCACGCTGCAACGCCGGGCTGGACTGCGCGACCAGGTATGCCTGGTCCGTCACCCCGCGCGCGGCGTCGGTTGCGCCGATGCCGCGCAAACCTACGCTGGCTTGCTGGTACGTGTCCATGCGCGCGGGGTCGGACAACGCGGGGGAGAGCGTCGCCAGCCGCGCGGCAGACTGATAACTCGACGCGGCTTTGCGCGTGTTCTGCGCGACCGCGTACTGCGCGCCCAATTGCAATAGCGCGCCCACGCGCGTCGCATCGGACAAATTGGGATCGTACGCGATCAGCGCGTACACGTTTTCAAGGTGCGCCTGGTCCAGCGCCGCGCTCAACGCATCGGCGGAATCCACGCCGGTCAACGGCAGCAACACAGTCTCTGGCGCGAGCGCGCGTTGATCTATCTGCTCTAGCGGCGCTTGCCATGCCAGCGCGCCGGAGGGTGCGCCGGATTGCATGAAAACCACCGCGCCGAACACTGCCAACGCCAGCGTCAGCAAGCAACAGCCGCCGAGGAAAAGCAACAGCGGGACGAGGCGTTTCAAGGTTGCACAAACCGTTCGATTTTGGTATTGTCGCGCATCGCGCGCAGCCACTTGAGGAACGCGTCTTGCCGCACATTCTGGATCACTTCGGGCGGCAGTGGACGCGCCTTGTCTTTCTCCATCACCAGCGCCACGTGATAGCCGAACTGAGTCGTCACCACATCGCTCACTTGATTGATGGGCAGTTGAAAGATCACCGCCTCGAGCGCCGGGTCGAGCACGCCGCGCGGCACCCAGCCCAGGTCGCCGCCGTTCGCTTTGCTCGTCTCGTCCTTGGAATATTGCTTTGCCAGCGCGGCAAAATCCGCGCCGGGTTTGCGGGCTAGGTCGCGAACCTGCGCCGCGAGCGCGGGTGTATCCACCAAGATATGACGCACGTGCACTTGCTCCCCTTGCGTAGGGATCGGCGCGGTGATGTCGTTCAGTACCAGTTCGCCCAGCAGTTGGTTGCGCACCAGCAGGCACAGGTCGGCGAGCGTCAGTTGATTCTTGGTCATATACTCGTTCAACTTGTCCACGCTGCCCGCGTCCTGGATCATCTGCGCGATGCGCGCGTTGAGTTCATTGTCGGTCACCTTGATTTTGCGCGTCTCGGCGTATTGGGCAATCACAACGTCATTGATCAGTTGATCGAGCACCTGCTGCTTTAGACTTTTGAGCGCTTCCTGGCCCTGCGCGGATTTTGGATCCGTGCCAAAGTTCTGGACCATCGCCGATTGCGCCTGCGCGATCTGGCGATTGTACAGTTCGAGCGAGATGCCCACACCATTCACACGCGCGGCAAGTTGCGCATTCGCCGGCAAGGGCGCGCTCGGCGCGCAGGTCAACGGGCTCTTAGGTAACGGCGTCGCGGCGGCAGCCGTCACCGGCGCGGTCGGCGCCGCGCCAGTCGGCGCGGCAATCGGCGCACTAGTCGCCGGCGGTGGATTGGTCGCCACCGGCGCCGCGGTTGGACCTGCCGGCGGCGCAATCGGCGCCGCCGGCGTGGGCGTCTCTTCACACGCTGCCAACGCCAACAACCCGACGATCATCCATGCCAACAACATCAAGCGATGTTTCACACAGCCTCCTTTGAAACGCGCGCGCGCGTCGCACGCGCGCATCGGCGATTGGTTCAATTATACCGAATCGGAAAAGAATTGCAAGAACGATTGCTTGCGCCCCGCACCTGTGTTATACTTTGCCAAGATGAACGCACCCGATTATTTCATTCCCGATCGCGACCCGCGCGCGTTCTATCCGCTCGACAGTTTTCTGCGCGCGCCCTCCATCAATGTCGCCGCCGCGTACATCCAGGCGCTCTCCGCGCCCGGCGACTTGGTGATTGATCCGTTCGGCAGCACGCCCAACGTCGCGCGCGCCGCGCACGCGCTCGGTCGCCGCGCGATCGTCGTCGAAAGCAATCCGCTGTGGGCGTGGCTCGCGCGTTCGATGGCGACGTTGCCGCCCGCGGCGGAGATTGACGCCGCGCTCGCGCGCCTGGGGGATGCGCTCAAGGACGACACGCCGCTGCGCGCGCACATCAACTCGCTCTACACGACGATCTGCGCGGGCTGCCAAAAGCCCACGCCCGCCGATTACTTTGTCCACGCGCGCGGCGCGGGCTTGATCCAGCGGCATTACACCTGCGCGCACTGCGGCGCGACGCGCGACGATCCCGCCGCGGAAGACGATCGGAAACTCGCCGAGTCGTTCAACGCGCGCGGCTTGCACTATCACCTCGCGACCGAACGCGTCGCGCCGGCAGGCAACCTGCACGCCGAACGCATCCGCAAAATGCTCGACGTGTACACGCCGCGCAATCTCTCCGCGCTCGTCACGCTCACGCAGAAAATTGATTCGCTCTTCCACGCGACCCGCGAGCGCGATATTCTCCTGCTCCTCCTGCTGCACTTGCTCGATCGCGGCACGTCGTTTTACGCCACGCCGGCTAGCGTCGCGCAACTCGCCGCGCACAAGCAGTTTATCGAATTCAACCTCTGGCGCGAGATCGAGGTCGCCGCGCACGCGCTTGCCCAGCACGCCGGCACACTCGCATTGGCAGATTCGATTGCCGATGTCAGCGCCGCCAACGACGCGGCGCCATTCGTCGGACGCGGCAGCGCCAAGACGCTGGCGCGCGATCTGCCCAAGCAATCTGCCGCGCTCGTCGTCGCCGCGCCGCCCGTGCGCCGCGTCGCGGTCTGGGCGCTCGCGTACCTCTGGGGCGCGTGGATCCTGGGGCGCGCCGCCGTCGAGCCGCTGATTCCATTCCTCGATACCCAGAAGGACGCGGCGTGGGAGTGGCGCTGGTACTCCGACCTGCTGAATGATTCGATGAACGCGCTCGCCACGCTGCTGCGCGCGGACGGGCGCGCGGTCTTTGCCTTTGGCGAGTCGTGGCAATTCGTGATCGAGGCGCTGCTCCTTGCCGCCGCCGGCGCGCGCTTGAACCTCGAGGCGTTTCTGTTCCAACCGCGCGTCGGCGATTTTCCGCGCCGCGAGTTCGACGACATTCGCGGCGCGTATCGCATCGTATTCTCCCTTCCTCTGGCTTTGACGGGAGAAGAGCCGGGGATGGGGATCGGCGAACTCGAACAACGCATCCGCGCCGCCGCACTCGCGGCGGGCGGCGACATTCTCGCGCGGCGCGGCGAAGCGCTGGCATATTCCTGGGTGCATCACGCCGCGTACGCGCGGGCGGCACGCGATGGGCTGCTGAGGCAGGCATTGCGAACCAGATTGAAAACCGCGCCCGGGCGTTTCGTGCACAACGCCCTCGTCGCTGGGCTGAGTGAAGGATACGCGCACGATTTCGACCACTATGCAACGCCCAACCAATTCGTCTGGCTGCGCCGCGCGCGCGAACTCGGCGCGCCGCTCATTGATCGCGTGGACGACGCAGTGCGCGAGATACTCGCGCGTGGCCCCCTTGCGCACGCGGAACTGGAAGACGCCCTCTATCGCCAATTTCCCGGCGACCTGACGCCCGAAGCCGGCTTGGTCGCCCTCTGCGCGTCTGCCTACGCCGACGAGCGCGCTGGGCTGTGGCACTGGCGCACGCGAGACACGGCGGCGGAGCGCGCGCGCGCGCTGGAATTGCTGGCGCGGTTGGGAGAGCGATTGGAGTACGCAGTCATTGCAGATAGCAGATGGCATATAGCAAATGGCAAGAACATCCAATCCGCCATACGCCATACGCCATACGCCATACGCGATTTCGAGTTGATCTGGCTTTCAGACGGCGAAATCGCGCACGGCTTCGTCTGGCGCGAGCGCGCGCAATTCACCGATCTATTGCAAGTTCACATCGTCCCGGCGCGCGGCTATGCCATCGTGCCGGAAAATCTCATCGCGCTCTTGCAAGAAAAAACGCGCCGCCTACCCCACCTCGCCGACGCGTTTCACGAAGCCGGGTGGCATTTTGTGCGCGTGCCCTTTGTGGAGAAATTACAGAGTGAGGAAAAGGTCGAGCGGAACGACCTTGCGTTGATCGCCGGGTTAGTTCCGCCACTGGCGGAAAAGCGCGCGCAACTCGAACT
>DHFK01000109.1 GCA_002400365.1 Anaerolineales bacterium UBA4826
CCATCGTCCACCTTGGTCAACGTCAGCGACTTGCCATCGGTTGACCATTTGTACGTGCCTGATGCGTACCCAAGATAAGTGCAACTATATGCACCGCCATATACACCGCTTTCTTTGCCGAACACAATTGTATCTTGCGTCGCAGTAAACTCGCTGTAGACCACGCCACTGCCTTTGTATTTGACGAGATAGTGCCCATCCTCCATAAATTGAAACTCCCAATCTCCGACCACATCAACACCATAGTTCTGCCCCCCAGCGTCCTTTGCGGTGATAGCCGTTTTGTACGTGCCGAGCAGCGCTTTGGGCACGGTCACTGTCGGCGCGGGCGTGGCGGACGGAGCCAACGTCGGACGTGGTGGCGCGGTCGGTGTGGGCTGCGGAGCCGCTGTTGCCGGAACTGGAGTCGGACTGGGCGCGCAACCGACGACCACTGACAAAACTGCTGCTGCGATCACACCGAGCGTGATCCACTGTCCTTTCGTGAACATTTTTTCCTCCTCCTTGGAATTGTTGTACCTGAGGTTACACGATGCGTGTCAAAAATGTGTCAAATCCGTTTCCGACAAAAAAGACCTGCGCTCGGCAGGTCTCGAAAATTTTCCTCTGTGTTCCCTGTGTCCTCTGTGGCAAGATTGATTTCGGCAAAGTCATCCTTGAGTTTGCACCATCGCGGCTTGCATCTTGGCTTGCGATTCGGGACTGATCGTCCAAATGACTTGCGCGATCTTGCCGTCCCTGACGACATCCACTTCGGTCCCCTCAAGTGGCGCGATGCCGAGTTGACGCGTTGGGTCCGACCAGGTCAGCGTCTTGGAAGTGACGGCGTCGCCTTCCACTTTTTGCACTTCGAGTTGGAGCGTAAAATTCGTCGCGCGCAAACTTTCGAACCACGCGCGCACGGCTGGCTTGCCCGTGAATGTGTCGGGTTCACTGGGCGGCAAGCCGACGAGTTTGACGACCGCATCATCGGCAAAATACGCCGCCGCGCCTTCCACGTCGCCGCCATTGAACGCGTTCACCGATGCCAGCACCAGATTCGCGATCGAACTTGCATTGGGTTGATTCGATTGTCCTTGCATACTTGATTCCTCCTCTGAAAGTGTGGGATACCGTGATTCGATTCTATCGCACAAGTGTCATATTTGCGTCAAATCGTTTTCAGATCAGAAACCCGTTTTCTCAAAGAAAACGGGTTTCTATGCTAAGTTTCCGACTGTTCTTCCAACGCATACGCAATGGCGCGTTCGAGTGACATCGCGCGTCCTTCGGCAAAAACAAAATCGTATCTGGCATCGTCGAGGGCTGCGTGTATAGCGGCAAGCAAAGGCGCGTTGATCGCGTGCATCATTGGCGCGAGTTGAAAGCCGAGCGATTCCCGCAAGGCAGCGTCCGCGCCTATCAGACGCGCCGCGCGTTCCATCCGATTTTGCGCCACAGAGAGCTGCATAAAGAATTGTAATCCATTTGCAATCGCGGTCTTGTCCATTATTTCGCGGGCAAGACGCATGCCCTCCTGCCCGCGCGCCAATCCTTCCTCGATTCGATTGACCCAGGACATAGCCAGACCCAAGAGCAGCAACGCCCAACACAATCGTCGTTTGTCCTTTGCTTCGCGACCCAGCGCAACCGATTTTTCGAGATGTCTCACCGCGCGCTCGTCATCGCCCTCAAAGTGCGCGCCGAGAGCGAGATAGACGTGACCGCGATTTTGCTCCGACTGGTCGTCCATTTCTCGACACAATTCAATTCCTTCTTCGCAGATCGCTTTGGCGTGCGGACTCCATTTATTCTGAAACAACAATCGGCCCGCCTCACCGATCAGCGGAACGGCGCGCCCCAGACGATACCCCGCTTGATCGCAGAGCGTGAGACTCTCGGCGTAATATGCGCTCGCGCGCCGAGTATCATTTTCGTACATTGCCATCAAGCCCATTTGATTGAGCGCGTCCGCCATTCCGATCTTGTCATCTACCGCACGGAACAACGTGAGACTCGTTTCATCCAGGTGTCGCGCTTGCGGATAATCGCCTTCGACAAAAGCAATCCAACCTAACCGCATCAGCGCCTTCGCGCGAAAATGCGCGGGCAATTCTGCGCCGCGCGCGATCAATCGCTCCAGCCATTTGCGTCCCTCCGCGATGTAGCCATGGTGCGACCAAAAGTGCCCGAGCGCGTCCGCAAATCTCAGCCCAAACTCTGGCGATTCATGCTCGAGCGACCATGCCAGCGCGGCGCGAAAATTATCATGCTCGATTTCGATTCGCTCGATCCACGCGCGCATTTCTTTGCCGCGCAGTCCTTGCTCGGCCGTCTCGACCATCTCTGCGAAAAAGATCGCGTGGCGATGCCGCGCCGCGCCCATTTCGCCTCCTTCCGCGAGATGCGCCGCGCCGTACTGCCGCAGCGATTCGAGAAAGCGATAGCGCGCCTCGCCTTTCCATTCGCACGCGACGACCAGGGACTTGGTCACGAGCCGCGTCAACAGATCGAGAACGTCGTGCTTGGAAACATTTTCTGCGCCGTACAGCGCGTGCGCGCCTTCGAGTGTCCAGCCGCCCGCGAACACCGACAGCCGCCGTAACAACGCGCGCTCGTCTTCGGTAAGTAGTTCATACCCCCAGTCAATCATCGCGCGCAAAGTTCGATGGCGCGGCAACGCGGTGCGACTGCCGACCGTGAGCAAGCCAAAGCGATCATCGAGCCGCGCCGCGATCTGTTCGATGGGCAAACTTTTGACGCGCGCTGCGGCAAGTTCAATCGCAAGCGGGATCCCGTCGAGTCGTTCGCAGATTTGCGCGACGGCATTTGCGTTTTGCGGCGTCAACGCAAAATCAGTTTTAACCGCGGCAGCGCGCTCGATCAAGAGGCGCACGGATTCGTAATGTGTCAAGTCCACCAGCGGCGGCAGTTGCATCGCGTTCGGTACCGCGAGCGTCGGCACATTCCAAACCGTTTCGCCGAAAACGCCATGCGCTTCGCGGCTCGTCGCCAGGATTTTCAGATTCGCCGCCGCGCTCAACAATGTCGTCGCGAGTTGCGCGCTCGCGGCGAGAACGTGTTCGCAATTATCAAGGACCAAAAGCGAATTGCGCGAACGCAAATAACTCGCGATGGTTTCACTCAACGGTTCGCTTGGCGATTCGCGCACACCCACCGCTTTTGCAATTACATTCGGCACAAGCATTTCGTCCCTGAGCGGCGCGAGTTCCACCCACCACACGCCATCCTTGAACGCGTCGACGAGATCGGTCGCGACTTGGAGGGCAAGGCGCGTTTTGCCGCTGCCGCCCGCGCCTGTCAGCGTAATCCACCGCGTGCGCGCGAGCAGTCTCTTGATTTCTTCCATCGCCTGCTCGCGCCCGATGAAACTCGTGAGCGGAATGGGGAGATTTGTAAGCATCGCCTCGCGCGAGGGCGCGGGCGATTGCAGCAGCCAGAGGTACAGCGCGGTCGTTTCGCGCGCAGGTTCGACCGCGAGTTCCTCACGCAAAACGCGTTGACATTCGGCGTACTGCTTGAGCGCGGCATCGCGCTGTCCGCTCGCGGCAAAGCAGAACATCAATTGTTGATGCGCGCGTTCGTGCGCCGGATCGCTCGCCAACACTTTCTGCGCGTACTCAATCGCGCGCGCGTACTCACTGCGCGCCCGCGCGGCTTGCGCCAAGCGCAACAGCGCGTTGTGATACAGTCCGCGCAATCGTTCGCGTTCGGGGAGAATCCAATCGTCGTAGAAATCCGCGAGCAGATCGCCGGAGTAAAGAGAGATTAGAGATTGGAGATTGGAGATTGTCTCCGAATTTCCAATCTCTAATCTCCAATCTCCAATCTCAGCGAACTCCCGCGCGTCCACCCAAATTGGAAAATCGGGATTCAACTGCACGACCTCATAGTCGCCCAAGAAGATTGCGTTGCCGAGTTGTTTGCGGATGACGTTCAACGCCGTCCGCAGAGAGTGGCGGGCGTGCAAGTCGGACGAGTCGCCCCAGAACAGCGCGGCGAGTTTTTCGCGCGCGTGCTCTTCGGGATGCAGAATGAGGAAAGCCAGGAGGGATTCAACTTTGCGCGTGGGGAGGCGGATCGTTCGCGCATCGCGTTCGACCCGAAACGAACCCAGAAGATATAAACGGAGGGGAGACTGGGCGACCATTGCCCGGGACGAGTCGCGCACCGTTACAACTCCTTCCGCGAACGGAGACCTCAACGCTGGGACGCATCTTAGCCATGAAGATGGATTCTGTCAATGACGGTATCACTTCACTCTTTGTTCCCGGATGACCATCCGGATCAAGTACCGTGCAAGGTGCCTTCCTTTTGGATGAGTGCCGCTTCCGCCTCTTCCGTCTGGATCTCGTTAGCATTGTGTTCCGCACTGCGAGTACGGTTTTACCGCGAACGTGCCGCTGGAAGAAATGCTCGCTGATGAAAACGCAATGCTGGCGTACAAGTACGCCGACAAGCCACTGGAACCGGAGCACGGTTACCCGTTGCGTTTGCTCGTGCCGCATCTGTATTTCTGGAAATCAGCAAAGTGGCTGCGCGGCATCGAGTTCATGGAAAAGGATCGTCCCGGGTTTTGGGAAGGCTACGGCTATCACTCGCGTGGGGATCCATGGGTGGAAGAACGATTTTCGTAGCGGCATAATATCCGTCTTTAGTTTGGTGACAAGCAGCATGAAAAACGAGGGCAAGGAAATTTCCTTGCCCTCGTGTCTCGTCATCATTGAAGCGTTCTATGCCGCTCGCTGCCTAGCCCGGCTTCTCTGGCGCGCACAATCGCCTGGGCGCGGTCGGCGACTTGGAGTTTGCTGAAGATATTGGAGATGTGATTGCGCACGGTCTTGTCGCTCAAGACGAGGCGTTGCGCGATTTCGGCATTGTTGTATCCTTGCGCGACGAGATTCAGGATTTCGCGTTCACGCTCGGTGAGTTCGGGAAAGAGTTCGGCAGGTTCAATAGGTTTGAGCGTAGTAAAGTAGCGCATCATACGCTGGGCGATGGCTGCGCCAAACACTACGCCGCCGCTGCTCACCGTTTGAATCGCGCGCAAGATCTCGGCTTTGAGCGCGCCCTTGAGCAAATAGCCGCGCGCGCCTGCCCGCATCGCCGCAAAGACCGAATCATCATCTTCAAACATCGTGAGCATGAGAATACCGATATGCGGACTCGTTGCCAGAATCCGCCGCGTCGCTTCGATGCCGTTCAACCCAGGCATCTTAATGTCCATCAAAATAATGTCGGGCTGCAAATCAGCGGCAAGTCGCACCGCATCGTGACCCGTTGCGGCATCACCGCAAAGATCGAGAGCGTCGGCAGATTTGAGCAAGGCGCGCAAACCGCCGCGAAATGCCGGTTCGTCATCAGCGATGAGAATTGAAATCTTGTCCACGGAAAATCAGTAACCGGTAATTGGTAATTTGGCAAAGACGCGCGTGCCCCTGTTCGTCCCAGGTTGCACGATGCAACTGCCGCCAATTTCCTCGGCGCGTTCGCGCATCGACGACAGTCCAACTCCCGCGCGTTGATTGGGTTTCAGCCCAATGCCATCATCCATGATTTCAAGCTCCAAATCCTGCTTGATCGTCAATGATATTGTACACATTCGCGCGTGCGCGTGACGCGCCACATTCGTCAACGCTTCTTGCACGATGCGATACACGGCAACCTCGACGGCGGCGGGCAAGGTTGGCAACACATCCGGCGCGATCACGGTGACGCGCAAGCCCGTGGATTGATATTGCGCCGCTTGTTCCCGCACCGCCGAAAGCAAACCGAGTTGATCGAGCGCCGGCGGGCGCAAGCCGTACACCAACCGCCGAATCTCTGCGATAACGGTTTGCGCTTCGGACATGGTTTCTTTCAGCAGGGCGCGCGCCGTTTCGGTTTCACCGTCGAGCGAGTCGAGCGCGGCTTCGAGTTTGAGCGTCTGTCCCGCCAATTTGGGACCCAGCCCATCGTGCAAATCGCGGCGCAAACGCCGCCGTTCTTCTTCGCGCGCGGCAACGATTTGTTCGCGTGAACGCTGCAAATCGGCAGCGAGTTGTACATTGTGCACGGCAATTCCAGTGTGCGCGGCAATGTCTTCGAGCAGGCGGCGCTCGGCGGCTGTGAACACTTCATCCGTCGAACGCGGCGCGACGTGCAATTCGCCGATGAATTGGCGCTGATACATCAAGGGCAACACCACCGCGCGCAGTTTGGACAAGCCGAAAGAGGCGGTGACGTGGGACGAATTGCCATCGCGCAACACAATGGCGACATACGGCAACTTGAGTGTTTGCGCAATCGTTTCGACAATCGAAGATAAGACTGTGTTGGGAGCCATTGTCGCTTTGAGATTCTTGTTGATCTGCGATAAGACCGTGTATGGATCATCGCGCTCGCCGTACAGCAAACGATTGACCAACCGTTGCAGTCGTTCGCGCAACGGATTGAACAAAATGGCGATGACGCCCGTTGCCAAAATCGAAACGAGCAAATTGCCGCTCGCCTGAAAGAGCGCACCCAACCCACCCACGATCAACACGTACGCGGCAACGACAAACAGCGTGAGCGCGCCATAGACGAGCGCGCGACTAATCAGGTTGTCAATGTCCCACAGGCGATAACGCAAGATCGAAAAGGCGATGGCAATCGGCAGCGAGGCGATGATGAGACCCAGGGGCCACTGCACGATCATATAGGCGAAACTTGCCGGCGTGGGCTGTTCTTCGCTCATCAGGTCATAGCCCGGCACGAACGCGCCGATGATCGAAACCACTGCCATCGTCAAAATGATGAGACATACCGCGAACACGACCCATTTGGTTTGCTGACGCTCGATCACATTCGACACGCGGCGATAGCGATAGACCTGGCTGTACAGCCACGACGCCCAAAATCCTCCGATGACCGGCACAAACTGCCACGGCTGCCACTTGAGCGGGGAGAAAGGAGAATCGGGCGCATAGTTCCACGCGATGCAAATAGGAAGCCAGGTCGCCGCGAGCCAGCGCGTCCAACTCGGCACAAAGCGTCCGTTGGGAAAGAGATAAAAGAACAAGCCGAAACTCAGCCAGGAAATAAATTCGAACGAGTGTTGGAGCAGATCGAGCGCCGGGTGCATGCCGAGCAGCGCGCGCAGGGTGGGCGTGAGCGTGCCACTACCCACACCAAAGACGACGAGGAAGAGCGACGCGAGGAGGGCGATGCGCTCCTCACCACATCGCCAAAAGATAATAAAGCCGACGATGAGATAAGGTGCCGCGGTGACGATTTCCCAGAACACCATGTAAGTGGCGAAGAATGCGGGCGGGATGCCGAGCGTGGTCAGGTTGGCAAGGTTGGTCGGCGATGGATGCGCCCACATCGCCCAGCGGAATGGCACCGCGCATAAGAAGGTGACCGTAGCGGCGGCAAAGATGGCGAACCAGAGCGAGCGGGCAACCACGAGGGTTCGCCCGCTCAAGCGGACGACTGCAAAAGGCGGACTCTGGGAGAGAGATATGCTCATCGTGCGCCAGCCATTCCTTCCAATCTAGCATGATTATACCGGGTTCGGGACTTGACTACAAGATACCCTGCTTCGTCGCAAGTTGAGTCGCTTGCGGCGATTGGGCTGTCGTCTGCCGCGCGCACAAGACACCCGTGATGATGATAATGAGGTGAATGCCGATAAAGACGGCGTAAGCCACCGCGTTGTACCCACCGACAATCAGGTACACATCAGCCACGATCCCGTGAAGGACTTCAAGCCAAACCGCGAACCAGACCACACTCAGATGCTTGAGTGGATCGCGCGACGCCCAAAGCAGAAACGTGCCGATGCCAAGCATATCGAAAACGAAGGCGGACCAGCCATCAGCAAAAGCCCTGGCAGCGTTCTCACCGGCCGGAAACGGAAGAGAGGACGCGAACAACTGGTTGTCGAAGAAGCCAGGGATGTTTACCAGTGCCAGGAGCAGATAGAACGCGCCGACGATCCGGAACCACCACTTGAGTCTGTTCATTGCGTAACTCCTTGCGAAAATTGTCCCGACTGCTTTGGAGAATCAGTTCCGCCACAGTCGGGACATTTGCATCGCTACGCTGTTGCCATCGCCGTTTTGGTTTTGCCGGACACGAGACTAATGCCTGTCCAGACCAGCCAGACCAACACGGCAGCAAAGTAGATCAGGTAAAGAATGCCCATCACACTCGCCAACGGGTGATTCGGATTCGCCGGATCCACGCCCGCGCCAAACCGCAGAACATAGCCCGCCAAGCCGGCGAGTCCCGCGAGAAAACCGACCAGGGACAGCAGGCGTGACATCTTGCGAGTGCCGTAAGCGAGCCAACTAAACAGCGATATCCCAACGATGTAAATGAGAGTATCGCCAATCGTGACAACAATGTTCTCGGGGTTCCACGCAAAGGACACGACCGCGAACAGCAGATAACCGAGCAACGAGGACGCCGTGGCGACCAAGCCCAGTGCTGGGGACTCCTCGCGATAGAACTGGTAGAGGCCGACAGTGAGGACGCTCCCAGTCAAGACATTGACCCACAACAACACTGGAAACAGCGGCGAGTTCGGCATCATGGTGGCTTGATCCACGGTGAACATGAACCCGACCATGCAGAGCGCAGCGATAACACCTGCGACACCAGCGAGACGAACCAGACCGTTTGATGACATGATTTTTCTCCTCTCTTGATGATGTTGCGGCGAATATACACGATGGTTTGTCCCCTTGTCATGGGACGGGTGTCCCGATTGAATCGGGAAAATAAGAATCCTCGTTGCGACCACAACGAGGATCTTTTTGTAGCACCTCGATTCTCAGGCGGATGCACGCTCCGGGCGAGCGCGAGACCTTGCGCGCCGCTCGGCGCGCGCTGCCTATTCATGCCTTCACTCCGCAAGCCAAAAATGAGCGGCTCGGCAATGCCCTCGTCATCTTCGATCAACAAGATCGTCGGTGTGTCATTCATCCCCAATAGCATGCGCGCTTCTCCCTTTCCATTACGCCGGCGCAAGCGCCAGCGTCGCCAGCCGGTAGATCGTCAAGAACACAACCGACAGACCCGTTAGCGCGTACATACCGAGCACTGCGAAATTTGTGGTATCGGAACCAGCCAAGAGGCCGTGAACGGTAATCAGCGAGAACGCGAGAAAACTGGCACCATGGATCAGCCGCCACGTTCCCGCGCCGATCCGTTGGCGAGCGTAGAAACTAAAGATGACTGGCATCAGAATATAGAAAGCGATTTGTCCCATCCCAACCCACACGGGCTGGTAGTTGACGCTGGCAAACGGCAGCACGATTTGCAGCGGCGAGTACTTGATGTACCGATCGCCGAGCAGAATGAACGCGTGAACAAGCGCGAACGCGACCCCCAGCAGACTGGTGAATTGGTGCAGATCGAAAACAGTGGGACCGCCGAGCCACAACCGCGCCATTCGATTCGTGATGAGCAAGCCGAACGCGACCGACATCCACATCAGCCAATAGGCGACGAGACCGGACGACCGCGCGAGTTCCCAGAATGCTTTCGGTTGCGGTCCAAGCAGCGATTCGCTGAGACCCGCCAGTCCGGACTGCAAGACCCACAGCGCGCCGATCGTGCCAATGCCAGTCGTGACGAGGATCAAGCTGACGGTCGTCACAGAAACTGTCGGTTCAAGCGAATCAACGTCGGCGCGGTTTGAGATACTGTTTGCCATGGTTCAACTCCAAGAAGGAAGAACTGAATGTTGGAAGGGCGCGCTTGGCGTGGTCCATACGAAATCGTTCATGCGCCGGCTGCGCGCAACCTGACCACTCTCCAGCGTTAGCACGCCGGCGAGTTCAGCGCGCGCTTGGATCCACCTCATGCCCTGAGCGCTTCCCAAAATCAGCGCGACCTTCGCGGCAACCTCGGCTTGCTGGGCCGTCGGCGCGATCACCGTCGCGGTGAGGACATCGGTTTCCGCTGGCGCGCCGGTGCGCGGATCAATGATGTGATGGTGCCACTTGCCGTCGCGCTGCCAACGGCGATAGTCGCGCCCCGATGTCGCTACGCCGCCCCGACGGACCAGCAGCAGTTCAAGATCCCGTTCGGGCTTGAATGGGTCTGCCACGCCGATAGACCACGGCTCGCCGCCCGCGCACGCACTGATCGCGATGTCGCCGCCAGCGTCAATCAACACCGGCGCGATGGTGGACAATCGCCGCGCGGCTTGATCGGCTGCCCAACTCTTGGCAATCCCGCCCAGGTCGAGGCGCATGCCGCGCGCCAGCCGCACCGTTCGAGCGCGCGCGTCCAATTCGATGGCGCGCCAGTCGCCAATGGGAATAGTCGTCCGACCGCCCAATCTTGTGGAGTGGAAAGCAGTCGTCCTGAGCGATGGCCGAAGGATGCCGTCCAACGCCCGGCGCGGCTGGGCTTGCACCTCGTAGGACTCGGAGCCGGCAGCCGGCGAGTCGAGCGCTTCAAAACTGCGATCATAGCCCGCGGTTTGCAGTGCGTCGAGCAGGGTTGGCGTGACCAAACCTCCGCTCGCCTGCGCGGCGCGCCGCGCGGCGGCGATTACTCGCCACAGCGTCTCGCTCACGCGCATCGGTTCGCCTGCCGCGCGATTCAGCGCGCTCAACTCGCTGTCGTCACGAAAGCGGCTCAGCGACGCTTCCCATTCGGCGAACCAGGCGGGCGCTTGCGCCAACGCTTCAATCGCGCTGGCGTCGTCCGAGTCAATCAGCGCGAGCATCTGGCAACCCATCGCGCGAAAATCGAGACGTTGCATGACCTGTCTCTAGCGTGACGAACGGGTACGCGCCAACGCGCTCGGCTGAGTCACCTGACGCAGCGCGGTCGGCGGATTGACCGAGCGTAAACGGTCCTGCGTCGCCGCGCTCGCCGGCTGCACGATGGCTGGCGGTTGTTGCGCCGCCGCGAGCGTATCCCGCAATTGACCTGCCGCCAGGATCGCCCAGCCGCCGATTGTCGCCGCGAGCGATGCTGCCATGATCAGCAGTCTGATTCCCATACCGCTGCCGGACGGGGACGCGCGCTTGACTGCGGTCGTTGGGCTAGTCATCGTCGTCTTCTTCGTGATCTTCGTGGTAGCGCTCAAGCCGGGTCGCCGCGTTGGCGCCGTTGAACAGCACCTGACCGCTCTGCGCATCCACGTAAACGTTGCCTTGATTCAACACGACCTCGTATGCGACCGTGCCTTGGAAATCAACCAGTTCCGGCACCGCGATGAGTTTCGCGCTCGGCGCGACGCGGGCGGCGATACGCGCGGCTTGATCCGGCGAGAGTCGCACGCCGATTCCATCATTCGACCCCGGCGCGGGTTGTTGCGCCGGCATGTTCGCTGCGGGCGCTTGCAGCGACGGCGCCGCTTGGGTCGTTACGAAAGATTTGACGGCGACCGTCGTCCCAACGCCGATCATCAAGACCAACACAAAGACGGTTAGCGCGCCGGCAATGAGCAAACTGATTCGGTGAGTCATGGTTTCCTCCGTGCGATTGATTTGCAGGGAGTTTACCATGACGCGCGCGGTTTGTGGTTAATTAGAGTTAATCATTGTGTTAAGAACAGGTTAAGAGGACGCCATCCGGTGAAATCGGATGGCGTTGGGCAGGCAGCCCGCTGTGCGGGCTTTTTTTTCGCACGGTAGCCGTCGGTTTTTGACCGCTCGCGACCGCTCCACCGTTCACCGGCTCTTTAGCATTTCCCGCAACAATCGCCCCCGTTCCACAAACGCTGCCTCCTCCCGATACGCCGCGCGTCCCGCGCCCGGATTCTCAACGACGCGCGTGACGCGATGCGGCGGCGCGCCCAGCACCAGAATCTTCCGTCCCAGAAAAACGGCTTCTTCGATGCTGTGTGTAACGAAGATGGTCGTGGTCTTTGTTTCCGCGTGGAGATTCAGCGTGAGCAGTTCGAGGTCTTCGCGCGTCGGCGCGTCGAGCGCGCTAAACGGCTCGTCCAGCAACAGCACGTCCGGCTCTAGCACGAGCGTGCGCGCGATCGCAACGCGCTGGCGCTGTCCGCCGGAAATCTGCGCGGGGTACTTGTCGCGCAGCGCGCCAAGCCCAAAGCGCTCGAGCCAGAACTCAACTGCCGATGGCATAGGGCGAAGGGCGGAGGGCAAAGAGCCATTTGCCCTCCGCCTTTCGCCTTCTGCCCTTCGCTCTTTGCCCTCCGCCCTTCGCGGTCGGTCTTGCCCATAGAACTCGCGAATCCGCAAGCCCAGTTCCACATTCTCGCGCACGGTCGCCCACGGGAGCAAGCCGTAATCCTGCAGCACAAGCCCGGTCTTGCCGCGATTTTTTTTGCGCGGCACGCTCTCGCCGTTGACGGCGATCGTCCCCGCGTTCGCCGCGCGTACGCCGACGATCAGGTGCAGCAGCGTGGACTTGCCGCAACCCGATGCGCCGATGACCGACCAAAACTCGCCGCGCTCGACGCGCCAGGTAAAATCGTCGAACAGCGGTGCGGGCTGGTTGGGGTAGGTAAAGGTGAGATGCTGGATGTCAATCATGCGTCGCAGTTATCGGATGCCAGTTATCGGTTATCAGTTGTCAGAGACTCTTGGTGACCAATAACTGATAACCGATAACAAGTATTTCACTACTTTACGAACCCCGCGTCCACCGACGACTCGTACGCGACCGACGCTTTGATTAGACCGCGCTCCAGCGCCCACTTGACCACATCGTCCCATTGCGCTTGCGATGGAATGCCGGGATCGGGGAAGGGCGGGAATTGGTACTTGTCTTTCAATTGGTCAGGCACGCGGCCCTTGTCAATCAGCGTGTTACGGAATTGCTCCGGCTTGGCGCGGATGTCGTTGATTGCCTGATCGTACGCCGCGAGAAAGCGCTTGACGTCGGCGGCGCGCTGCGCGACAACGTCGCTACGGAAACTGATGACGCTCATGCTGTACTGCGGATATTTGCTGTCGTCCACCACGATGCGCGCGCCCTGCAAGATCGCCAGCGACGCGAGCGGGTCGGGCAGCGTTGCCGCGGCGACTTGGCCCTGCTGCAAGAGTTGCAACCGCGTCGGAATCGCCGGCACGTTCGTCGTCTTGATGTCGGCGGCGGACAGCCCTTCGGCTTCGAGCAAGCGCTGCGTCACGTACTCGATCACCGAGTTCTGTGAGATGGCGACCTCTTTGCCTTTCAAATCCTGCGCCGTCTTGATCGGGCTGTCTTTCGGCGTGAGAATCCAGTACTCGGGCGCGTTCTTGAACGCGATGCGCGCGGTGCGGACGATTTTGATTTTCGGCGACTGCGCGTTGAACAACACGGTTGAAACGAGGTCGTTCAACTGTCCGTCAATCTGCCCGGTGAGCATCATCTGATCGCGCTCCGCCGCGCTGCCCGCCGGGACGAGTTCGATGTTCAACCCTTGCTTCAAAAAGTACCCTTGCTGCTCCGCGACGTAGAATGGGACGACGTCGGTGATCGGCAGGACGCCGATGCGCAAGAGCACCGGCGGCGTCAAAGTGGGCGTGGGCGCTGCCGGGGCGGCGCACGCGGCGAGGAAGGCGCTCAAGCACGTAAAAATGATTAGTTGACGCATTGACATTTCTCCTCCAAATTCTCAATTGCTGATTTCTGATTTTCGATTGGACTATTTGAAATCGAAAACTTGTCCTGAGCGAAGNNCGAAGGATCGGCAATCGAAAATCAGAAATAAATACCGAACAGCGCGCTCACGAACACCAGCACGCTGATGTATCCGTTGACATTGAAGAACGCGAGATCGAGTCGCGAGAGATCATTCGGTTTGACGATCGCGTTTTCGTACGCGAGCAGCGCGGCGACGATCAGCCAGCCGAGCCAGTAGACCCAGCCGAGTCCCGCGACCATACCAACCGCCGCGAGCGCGACGACGGTGATCGCGTGATTGACGCGCGCGAGCGTTAGCGCGGTCGCGAGGCCGAAACGCGATGGCACCGAGTACAATCCGTCGCGGCGATCCACCTCAACGTCCTGGCAGGCGTAAATCAAATCGAACCCCGCCATCCACACGACGACGACGAACCACAGCAGCAGCGCAAGCGGATCGAGTGACGCGCGCACGGCGACCCAGCCGCCGGCTGCCGCGATGCCGTCGGTAAAGCCGAGAATCCAATGGGTGAGCCACGTGAAGCGCTTGGCGTAATGATAGCCGACGAGAAAAATCAGCGCGAGCGGCGATAACACGAAACACAGCCAATTGAGTTGCCACGCCGCGAATTCGAAAATGACGAAAGCCGCGAACACGATCCCCGCGACCGCGCGCGGCGAAATGAGCCCGCGCGGCAACGGACGATTCAGCGTGCGTGGATTGCGCGCGTCGAGTTCGCGGTCAATCAGGCGATTGAGCGACATTGCCAGCGTGCGCGCGGACGCCATCGCGAGCGTGATCCAGATGAACTGCGAGAGCGTCGGCAGTCCGTTCGCCGCAAGCACCATACCCAGGTACGCAAAGGGCAAGGCGAAGATGGTGTGCTCGAAGCGTATATTGTCCAGTAAGATTTTAACTTGTCGCATGAGCAGGGGAGCGGAGGAGCATTTTCTCCTCTGCCCCTCTGCGCCCCTGCTCCCCTGCGATCTCAAAAGCCGTATTCCTTCCACCGCGCCTCCACCAGCGCCTTGATCTCCGCCGACATCTCGATCTCGGGGGGCCATTTCTGATGCGGCGCGGGATCGCGCTCGGTCTTGCGCGTCGCGTCGATGCCCATCTTGCCGCCGAAATTCTTTTCGAGCGACGCGTGATCGAGATCGTCGCTGGGACCGCTGACGATTTGCACGTCGCGCAGCGGATCGAAGTTTGCCAGCGTCTCGAACGCCACCTGCGCCAAGTCGTGCACGTTCACGTCGGCGTCCACGACGATGATCGTCTTCGTCAGCATCAGTAAGCCCATGCCCCAGATGCCGTACATCACTTTGCGCGGCTGACCGGGAAAGCGTTTCTTGATGCTGACGATGACGAGATTGTGGAACGCGCCTTCGGCGGGCATGTTGATGTCCACGACTTCGCTTTGGAAAAGTTTGATGAGCGGGAGGAACAAGCGCTCGGTTGCCTTGCCCATCCACACGTCTTCCATCGGCGGCTTGCCGACGATCGTCGTCGGATAGATCGCGTCGCGGCGATGCGTGAGCGCGGTGACATGCATCACCGGATAGTAATCGGCGTTCGAGTAGTAGCCGGTGTGATCGCCGAAGGGTCCTTCGAGTTTCTGCTCGCGCGGATCAACGTACCCTTCGATGACGATTTCCGCGTCGGCGGGAACCTCGAGCGGCTGCGAAACGCACTGGACCAGGTCAACCGATCTGCCGCGCAGCCAGCCCGCGAGCATGATCTCGTCCACGTCCGGCGGTAGCGGCGCAGACCCCGCCCAGATGATCGCGGGATCGCCGCCGAGCGACACCGCGACCGGGATTTTCTCCGCGCCGAGGTCTTGCGCGACGCGCTGATGTTCCGCGCCGCCCTTGTGGCGCTGCCAGTGCATCCCCAGTGTTTGATCGTCCAGCACTTGCAGGCGATACATCCCGACATTGCGCTTGCCGGTTTTCGGATCGCGGCTGAACACCGCCGGCAGCGTGATATAGCGCCCGGCGTCGTGGGGCCAGCACTGGAGAATCGGCAGCGCGGAAAGCGTCGGCTTGTCTTGCACGATTTCCTGGCACGCGCCGTGAGTAACGTAACGCGGCTCGGTGTGCTTTAGCGCGTTCAACATTCCAAGCCCGCGCTGCGCTTTGGCGACCAACCCGCGCGGCATGTCGAGCGAAATAACCTCCGCCAGTTTTTCGTTCAAGTCGTTCAAGCGTTCGACGCCGAGCGCCCACGCCATCCGCTGTTCCGTGCCAAACATGCCGATGACGACCGGCATCCGCGAAGCGTGCCCACGCACATTTTCGAATAGCAGCGCGACGTTTTGATTCGGCGCCCCCTTCATCACGCGGTCGGCGATTTCGGCGATTTCCAAATCTTGATTCACCGGCGCGGTGACACGTTTCAGTTGCCCGTTCTTTTCGAGACGCGCGAGAAAGCCGCGCAGGTCACGGTATGCCATCGCTCCTCCGAGGCGGGATAATAGCATCAAACGGAACGCTTGGCAAGCGGAAAATTGACCCGCGCGCGCTCTGCCGCTATAATGCCATCGCTTTCCTCCGAGGTCGGTCGAATGATTATTGACGCCCACACCCACATCTTTTCGCCCGATGTCATCGCACAGCGCGCGCGCTACGCCGCGCGCGATTCGTTTTTCGGTTATCTGTATAGCGGCGTCGCCGCGCGCATGGTCNNTTCCGCTTGGACGACGCGGAGTTTCTCGCGCTCGCGCAGCGCGCCGCCGAGTTGGGCGTCCCGATGCTGCTGCACACGAACGAACCGGTGGGGCACAAATACCCGGGCAAGGGACAGTTGCCGCTTGCCGCGATCTACGCTTTCATCAAAGCCGCGCCGAATCTCAAGTTGATTCTCGCCCACTGGGGCGGCGGGTTTCCGTTCTACGAGTTGATGCGCGAAGTTCGCAAAGCGGCGGCGAACGTTTACTACGATTCCGCCGCGTCGCCGCTGTTGTATTCGCCACAGATTTTCCGAACCGTCGTTGACATCGTCGGCAGCGAAAAGGTTTTGTTCGGCAGCGATTTCCCGTTGCTCCTCTATCCCAAGCGGCAAACTGAACCCGGCTATGCTCTATTGCTCGACGAGATTCGCGGACTGGGGCTGTCGGCGGTGGAGTTCGCGAACATCATGGGCAATAACGCAGAGCGGCTTTTAACAGGGGAAACAAGTCCTGGTTGACACGCGCGCGATCAATGTTATAATGACAACCGAACGAGGGCTTACAAGCCGTACTCTGCGGATTCGCGCCGCGAACATCGTGCCAAGGAGAATCGCGATGCCCAAACGAACGCTCTTGCTTACAACGACTGTCCTCTGCGTTATCGCGCTCACCGCGCTCGCGCCCTTGTTTTTCGATGCCAAGAGCGGTTGGTCGCTCTTCAGCCCGGCAGATGCCGCTGGCGGCAAGCCACCTTCACCCCACGCGTACCCCTACCCTTCTCCTCCGCCCGGTTATCCCCATCTGTATATGCCGATGATCATTTGCGCGACTTGTTCAGGCGCACTGCCCACGCGTACTCCAACGCCCACGCCGACCAACACGCCGACCCCAACACCCACGCGCACTCCGACGCCCACGCCCACGTTAGCATATCCGATGCCGCGACGATAGGCGGCTAAGCGGGTGTTTGGAAAATCTGGTTTGGTGTTCGCAGTGGGCGCTTTAGCACCTGGAAAGCGCAGTGAACTGCGCGCTACGGGCAATTTCAAAACACTCTCTAAGGCGCGCACACCTCGAAGACATACGCGCGTCCGTTGGCATAGCGCGTTCGAAAGCCGGCAGCGCGGCTCAGCATGGTCGGATCGAGCGCGCCGCCCAGCGCGCCGACGTACACATAGCGCACGCCTTCGTCGCGCAAGAGCGCCCACAGCCCAGCCGGGTCGTTTGCCAATTCCTCGACGCGCTGGTTGAGTTGCGTGACGTGGAGCGCCAATTCGACTTTCTCCAAACCATACAGCGCCGGCGGCGTGGTCGTTCGTCGGCCGGTGAGCGGCGTGATCCAATAACCGCCGTCGGTGCCGGCGTAGAGTCCCGACCATGGCGTCGCGTTGATCAAAAAGCGGCTGTCTGATTCGGCGTATGTTTCGATCCAACTCAGCGCCGCGCGGTCTGATTCGATTGCTAACACCAAATCCGGATTGACGATCGTCGTCTGATTCAGCGCGCCCTCCACGCCGAGAGCGATCAGAACGATAGAGACGATGGCGTAGCACCGCACGCGCCATTTCCCCTTCAACCACGTCAACCAATTGCCGATCAGTTCATCCCCCAAAAAGCCGCAGCCGATTGCCAGCGGCATGAACCACATGATGAGCATCGAGACGTTGTTGATCATGCCCGCGCCGGGCAAGCCCAGGAGAAAAGGATTGGTGATGACGAATAACGCGCCCACCCACACGAGCAAAATCCCGGCGAACGGCTTGCGCTTGAGCAACGCGACGATCGTGCCCAGCGTCCCCAGCGTCAGCACATAGCGATCGAACCCACTCGTGACGTATTCCCAGGCGAAATCCCCGGCTGCCGCGCCCGACGCGCTGCCCCAGGTTGTGAACGCGCGCAGCCACAAATTCGTCGCGACGCTCATGAGCCACGGCATGAGTGATAGCATCGCCGCGAGCGCGGACGCCACGAGCCACGCAAGTTCCTGCAACCGGGCGCGCCACGCGCGCGGCTGCCGCGCCCATTCGATCAGCCACCACGCCGCGACCAGGCACACATAGAAAGCAAAGACGCGATAGTGTGTCAGGATCAAGCCCGCCAGGGTCAGCACACTCACTACGGCAGCGCGCCGATCGCGCGCTTGGATGGCATGTATGCTGAACACCGCGGCGACCGGCAGAATCAGCAACCCGGCAAGTTGGGTATAGCGGCCCCAACTCACATAGTACGCCGGCATCGTGGAAATGAGCGCGACAATCAGCGCGGCGAACACGCCCGCCCAACGGCGGCGCGTGAGCCAGTGGGTCATCAAGTACATTTCAAGCGCAACCAGCGCGTTGAACAACTGGCCGACGAACAGCATCGCCTGCGGTAACGATTTGCCGCTCAACCAAGCAAACGCCGCGACCGCGGCTTGGAAGCCATAATGATACGTCGCGTCGTTCCCGGAAAGGTACGGCTCATACGACGCGGGGATGCGGCCCGTTTCCGCGATGATGCGCGCGACCAAGACGTGGTGTACCGAATCAACCCATGCCGGCAGCGCAAGGTCGCGGATCGCGCTCAGCCGCACGCTCAAGCCGGCGATCAGGATAACCGCCATCACCGCGCCGATTGGCGAGAAGCCCGGTTTCCCAAGTAACATCTTCGCCAAAATGATTCCAGGAGCACTGGAAGAACCCCGTTCTCTCACAGAAAACAGGTTTCTGGCGAAGGTATTGTCAAGGAAACCGGGTTTCTGTCTGCGCCACCGCGCAACGACGATGACAACCGCCAGCGCGCCTGCGCTCCCAAAGATCCCGCGCGCGATCGTCGCCGATAGCGCGCCGCCTAACTGCGTGATCCACAGCAGGGCGAAAGGAATGAGCGCCAGACTCACGCCAAACGCTAGCGCGGCGCGTTCCCAAATATCGAACTGCTGGCGCGCGCGGGGCAACCCTTGCAGGGCCAAGAAACCCGGCGCAAAGAAGAGCAGGATTGCCGGCAAGATCAGCCATAATTCGCCGAGCGCATTGGTCAGGTCGCCCCAGAGCGTCGCGAGGTCATAGTCGTAGTACGCGTGAAAAGTGAGATCGCCAGGCAGCGGGGCATCGTCCAGAAAAGCCGCGCCCGGTCCGTAAACATCGTGCGTGGAGGAACGCAAACGGAGAGGACGCTCGGCGCGCGCTTGCGGCGCTTCGATCAATAAGTAGAAGGAACGATTGGCGGAATCCGGAATCGGGGTAAAATCCCAGCGGGCGAGAGGTTGATCGCCCCGCGGCGCGGCGATTTCGACGCGGGCGAGATCAACTGTATCGCCGGGGTTGGTACGCAAGTGGAGAATGATAGAGTCGGGCGCATCGGGGAGCGCCGCCCATTCGACTTGAATGGCGGACAAACGCGGACGCGCCGCTACAAAGGTCTGTCCGAGCGTGTGTGCGCCGTAGACTGGCGGCGTGTCTGCGTCNNGCGCGCGGCTGCATCGTATCGGGGTCAAAGCGCGTGACGCAGCCCATCAACGCGAACGCGATGAGGATCGTACCGGCGAGGAGGCGCAAACGGTGCGGCAATGTGATGTCATCCCCTGGGTCAATGGGACATCATGCTACTTTTCTTCCAACCAACGCGGCATCGCCGCGTCAATCGCCGTAACAAATTCCTGTGCGCGGGCAAGCCAAGGTTCGGCGTCTTCGCGCGTAAAGACCGCGTCACGCTTATAGTCCGCTTTCATCCGCTCGTCTTTGGCGCGCTTGAGCAACCCTTTGAACTTGGGATCCACCAAGCCCTTGCGGATAAAGTGGTAGCCGAAAAGCGAATGGGTCCCTTCGTGCGACTGGGGCACCAATCCTTTGGTTGCCAACGCGGCATCCGCGGCGTACAGAACCGCGTAGTACGCCATGGAAACCGATCGGCGATAACCTCCCGCGTTGATGATGGTCGGGATCAAGCGCAGTTCTTCCTTCGCGAGCGCGATGTTGTCCTCAGCGGCTTTACGGCGATCAATTTCCAGTTTCGGCACGGCGACACCCCCCAAGACGATGCCTTGATGGGCAACGTTATAAACGAGCGGATTGACTGTATTGCCTTGCGCCAACTCGTCGGCGCGATATAAGAAGAGATGGACCCGCGCCAACGCGTCAGGTAGGTCAGCCGAAAACTCTTTGAGCGATTGTTCCTGCTCTGTCGTCACGTCGTCGTACACGAGGAATAGATCAATGTCGGAATCAGGCGTCGCTTCGCCGCGCGCGTGCGAGCCGTAGAGGATGAGACTCTTCATTTTGCCGTTCGGCAGCAGCGCGCGCAGGCGCGCGCGGACGCGTTGAATCACGCGCCAATCGCGCGCGCTCAAGCCATGCGGCGCGGGCGGGCGGCGCGGTTTCGTTTTGCGGGTCGTCGAACGCTCAAGAACCCGTGCCATAGTAATCCGATTATAGCATCGTCGCGTGGTTTTCTCAACCTAAAAACCTTGCGGGGTACAAAACCGTCGCAAGGTCTTTTATTCGTTTTGATGCGTTGATTCTACTCGTACCGCAGCGCCTTGATGATCTCCATCTGCGACGCCTGGCGCGCGGGGACGAGCGCGGCGAGTACGCCAAAGACCAAGCCCGCCGCGATTGCCGCGAGAATGCCGGCGAGCGGAAAGACATACGCCATCTTGAAAATGCCGCTCGCGCCGATACCCTCTACAAAGACGTAACTGAGATACAGCCCCGCCAAAATTCCAAACGCCGTGCCGAGCGACGCCAGCAACAACGCTTCGGCGACGATCGTCTTCCACACCTGACCGCGCGTCGCGCCAATCGCGCGCAACATGCCGATCTCGCGCGTGCGCTCGATGACGCCAATCGCCAGCGTGTTGAGGATCGCGATCAGCGACGGGAATGAGAGGATGGCGAGGAGGACATAGATGCCCACAAAGATCGAGTCGTATTGCGCGCGGAATTCGGCGGTGTATTCTTGTCCTGCGACCAGGCGGAATTGCGGATAGTCGGCGACGATTTGATCGAGCCATTGTCTTGCCAGAGCCGGATCTGCGCCCGGCGCGAGATTGACTTGGTAGAAAACGTCCTCGCTCTTGTAGAAATCCACCTTCATCACCGCTTGCGAGATGTACGCCGTGTTGATCTTCATGCTCAACACCTCGCCGCCAATCGCGACGATCTTGTAATCCTGTTGCCCCGTCGGCGTCGCCACCGAAATCACATCGCCGACATTCAACCCCGCGCTCGTGGCGAGAATGCCGTTCACGATGACATTGCGTTCATCGGCGGCGAGCGCGGCGAATGCCTCTTGCGCGTTTCCCTTTTGAAAATCCATCCCCGATATTTTCGGGAACGCGACTGGGTCAATGCCCAGCACGACGATCGCCGTTTCGCCCGCGCCAGATTTCAGCGACGCGGATGGAATTGACGATTGAGCGTATCGCAAGGAACTGACCGCGCTCACCCCAGGCACCGAACTGATCTTGGCTTTCAGCCCTTCGCTCGCGCCGATATCCCCTTTCCATACCGCGATGGACGGGGGAAGGAGCAAATAGTCACTGCCCAATGTTTTGCTGAACAGGTCCATCACGGTGCCGGTGAGACTGAACATCATCCCGCCCGCGCCGACGACGATTGCCAAGCCGATCATCGTCGCGCTGGCAGTAATCGCCGAGCGCGAGGGCTGACGCGTGAGATTGCCTTGCGCGAGTTCGCCCGTGCCTTCGCGCGCAAAAGCCAAAGCGAGCAAAACGCCGAACCAATTCGCAATCGGCTTGACTAGCGCGGGCGCGACGAGCACCAAGCCGATGAGAAACATAAAGCCGCCAAGGGCGACGAGCGCGAAATTGCCGGTGATCAATCCCACAATCGCGACGACGATCATTACCGCGCCGACGATGGTGCCGCCGCGGCTCACGCGTTGCATCATCTCGCCAAGCGACGGACGCAGCGCTTCGATGGGCGTGACGCGGCTCGCGCTCAATGCGGGGAGTAATCCCGCAAAGATCGTAACGCCCACACCCAGGACGATTGAAACAACCACCAGCGACGGCTGAACGACGACGTTGCTCATTTCCATCGTCATGAATTGTTTCAAAAGCCCGCTAGTCCAGCCGTTGATGACGACTCCGAGCAGATACCCTAATCCGATGCCAATCGCCGTACCGATGACGCCTTGCACCAATCCCTCGGTCAGCACGAGTCCGATAATCGTCGCGCGATTCGCGCCGATCGCGCGCAACATGCCAATGTCGTGACGCCGCTCGGCGACGATCGTGCGGAACGTGTTGAAGATGATGAATCCGCCCATCGCCAGCGTGAGAAAGCCGAACAGGTTGAAAACGATCTGCGCCATCTGCAGCGCGCCGAGAAATTCCGAACCGCTCGACAAACCGCCAAGCGTGTACGTGTTCCCCAGTTGCGCCTTGACCGCATTGACGATGGCTTCGCTTGCCGCTTTATCTTTCGTCGTGAGATTCGCTTCGATCACGTTGATGCGTCCGGGCGTGTCCAACAGTTTTTGCGCCTGCGCCAACGCGACAAGCACCTGCTCGTTCCCGACAAGCGCGCGCCCCGGCATCAGCCCAATAATCGTTAATTTGACGACGCCCTGGGTCGTCGGTAGTTTTATCGTGTCGTTCAATTTCACGCCGAGCGAATCGGCGAGCCGTTCTGAAATCACGGCAACGTTGCCATCGCCCTGTTTCAAAAAGCGCCCCTGCGTGATGCGATAGTCGTGCAAGTCTGGCGCAATCGTCGGGTCAATGCCGACGAGCGACAGCGCGGTGACTGTCGAATCCTTGCCGTAGAAATTCGGCGGCAGATTGATCACGCGCTCGAGCGACCCCGCGATGACGGCGATTCCGTTGAGCGCTTTGACTTTGTTCAACGTCGTCGCGGAAAACGATTCGCCCGTCTTGTGCGTGATCATCACATCGCTTTGCCCCGACGCCGAGAGGAGACTCTTGTTGAAAGCGTCCATGAACGAGGGCAAATAGATGCCCATGCCAAAGATCACCATCACGCCGATCACGATGGCGAGCGTGGTGAGAAACGAGCGTAGTTTGCGCCCCCACAAGTAGCGGGCGGCGAGGGTGAGTTGGAGGTTCATCGTGCGCCTCTTTTGAAGGATGAAGGCAGAAGGATGAAGGATGAATTTTCCCTTCATCCCTCATCCTTCATCCTTTGGGTTGCGTTTATCCTCGATGATTTTCCCATCTTGCATCAATACGATGCGTTCCGCGTACGCCGCGATGCGCGGATCGTGGGTCACCATCAACACGGTGCGGCCCCATTCTTTGGCGACTTGTTTCAACAGCGCGGCGATCTCGTTGCCCGATTTCGTGTCGAGGTTGCCCGTCGGTTCATCCGCCAGCACGAGGACGGGCTCGGTGATGAGCGCGCGCGCGATCGCGACGCGCTGCTGCTGCCCCGCCGACAACTGATCGGGACGGCTGTTCAACCGCTGCCCTAGCCCCACTTTGGTCAGCCATTCTTTCGCTTTATGTTTCGCTTTCGCCGGGCTGGCGCCGTCGAGCAAGAGGGGCAGCGCGGCGTTCTCCACCGCCGACAGAATCGGGATGAGGTTGAAGAACTGGAACACGAATCCGATCTTGCGGCGGCGCAGTTGCGTGATCGCATTGTCGGACATTTTGGCAAGCGGCTTGCCTTCGATGCTCACGCTCCCTTCGGTCGGTCGGTCGAGCCCGCCGAGCAGATGCAGTAGCGTGGACTTGCCGCAGCCGCTGGGGCCCATCACGGCGACGCACTCGCCGGCGTTCACGCTGAGGTTCGCGTGGTCGAGCGCGGTGATCGCGGTTTCGCCCGCGCCGTACACTTTGGTGAGATTCTCGGCTTGAATGAGAGACATTGTTTCCTCGAAAGTTTATAGTTTTTCGATTCACGCGTTTGAGTTGTGGGCAAACGTCTCGCTCATCTTGACCTTCGTTGGCTCAACCTGCTGCATCCAAATTCATGCTACTCCAAATATAGCCAGATGTCAAAATGAGGTGAGCCAGCGCAGAACTTTCTTTTGCGCGCCAACTGTGCTACAATGTAGAACTGTCCGCCCCAACGAAATGTGAATGCCGTCAGAGGACGTGGGGTTTTCTCTGTGGCTGTTTGAACGAATCACCCATGCGCATTCTCTTACGCCTGCTCAAATCGCTCAATCCGTACCGCTGGCAACTCGGCGCGCTCGTCCTGCTCGTGATTGCCGTCACGGCAGCGTCGCTGGTCACGCCCTCGCTCATCCGCACTGCGATTGACGATGGGCTGGCGAAGCACAGTCCCGACGCGTTGTTCCGCGTCGCGAGCATCATCGTCGGCGTCGGCATGTTGCGCTCGTTCCTCAACCTGGCGCGGCGCTATCTCTCCGAATGGCTCATCAATCGCACCGGCTATGACTTTCGCAACGCGATGTACGACAAAATTCAGCGGCTCTCGTTTGCGTACCACGATCAGGCGCAGACGGGCCAACTGATGAGCCGCTGCACGGAAGACATCAGCGCGCTCTCGCGCTTTGTCGGCCAAGGCGCGGTCGAGGTGTTCAACATCGGGCTGCTCCTTTTCGGGATTCTCGCGATCCTCTTCCGCAGCAGCGTCACGCTCACGTTGATCGGGCTCGCGCCCATTCTCGCGCTGGCTGCCGTCACGATCAACCTGGGTCGCATCATCGGACCGATGTTTCTGCGCGTGGATCAGGCGCTCGGCGATGTCTCGTCGAAACTGCAAGAGAACCTGAGCGGCGCGCAGGTGGTCCGCGCCTTTGCCCGCGAAGAACACGAAAAGGCGAAATTCGCCGAGAAGAATCGCCTGCTGTTTAACGCGCGCGTGCGCGTCGTCAGCAACTGGGGCTTGTACATGCCGACCATGAGCATCTGCATCATGCTCTCGACCGCGCTCATCCTCTGGTTCGGCGGGCAGATGGTGATCGAAGGCGGGCTGACTATCGGCGAGTTGGTCGCGTTCAACGGTTACTTGCTCCTGCTCGCGCTGCCGGTGCAAGACCTCGGCTTCGTCGTCAACTCGGCAGGCGAAGCGATCGCCGGTGGCCAGCGCATCTTCGAGGTGCTGGACTTGGATGAAGAGATCAAGTCGCCGCCTCATCCAATCGTTGCGCCGACGCTTTCCGGGCGCGTGACATTCGAAAACGTTTCGTTCTCGTATCGCGGCGACCGCGACCAATTGAGCGATGTGTCATTTCAAGCGGAGCCGAACCAAGTCATCGCGCTCATCGGTCCGACCGGCAGCGGCAAGACTTCGCTCGTCAATCTCATCCCGCGCTTTTACGACGCGACGAGCGGGCGCGTCTGCGTGGACGGCTGCGCCGTCAAGGCGCTCGATTTGAAATCGCTGCGGTCGCAGATCGGCATCGTGTTGCAAACCTCGTTGCTCTTTTCGGCTTCGCTTCGCGATAACATCGCGTACGGTCGTCTCGACGCGAGCGAGGCCGAAGTGAGCGCGGCGGCTAAAGCCGCGCGCGCCCACGAGTTCATCATGGGGTTTTCCAAAGGGTACGCGACAATTGTCGGCGAGCGCGGCGTCACGCTGTCGGGCGGGCAGCGCCAGCGCATCGCGATCGCGCGCGCGCTCTTGATGAACCCGCGCATCCTGATCCTCGACGATTCGACTTCATCGGTAGATACGCAGACCGAGTACTTGATTCAGCAAGCGCTGGCGGAATTGATGAAGGGACGCACGACGTTCGTCATCGCGCAGCGTTTGTCCACGGTCAAGCGCGCGGACCAGATTCTCGTGCTCGACGCCGGGCGCATCGTCCAGCGCGGCACGCACGCGGAACTGCTCGAAGAAGGCGGGCTGTACAAACAGATTTACGATTTGCAGTTGAAAGACCAGGAGCAATTCGCGCGCGAGATGTTGTTCCTGGACGAAGCGCA
>DHFK01000055.1 GCA_002400365.1 Anaerolineales bacterium UBA4826
AAACTTGGCCCATTTGTCCTATTGTGCCGCGCTCCCTTTCTGTTCCAGAACCTGAGTAACAATCGATCCCTCTGAGTTGATTGTCACATCCCTGGCTTGGTGAGCCAGGTAGGTAAACCGTGGCCGCAGTTTGATGGCATCCATCCTGTCCTTCCTTACTTGGGCTGATTCTACGATGATATTGAGTAGTTGTTTGCGTCGAACCAGGTCACCATCAACCCAGTCTGTCTTGAATTGTCGCCAGATCAGCTCGGCTTCGTTCAATTCTTGTTCCACGATGGGCTGATTTTCCAACAATTGTTTCTGCAATTCCTTACGCCGCACTAGATAGTCGGCTTTTGCGATGAAGCCCATATCCCAGCGAAAATCCAGCCGCTCGATGGTTTGTTGCATTTCTTTCCGACGCCGATCAATCTGCAAGAAACTTTCTGGCGTTGTCTTGTTTTCCGTGCGCCACTCCGCCGGCAAATGGATGCTCATGATTTGTTGGGCGACCTCTTCTTCGAGCGCATCTGCTGAGACCATTCGTTTCACGCACAGTTCACCTATCGGATTGGCACAGTGATAATAGCGCTTGCCCGAAGCCGATTTCTGTGCACGCAAGCGTTTACCACAATGGCGGCAATAGAGCAACCCGGCGAGCGGATAAACGAGACACGTGGATGCAGCTCTGGGATATTGGCGACGTTGACGACGTACTTCCTGACACCGTTCAAAGAGTTCGACGGGAACGAGCGGCAGGTGTTGTCCTGTGAACCACTCCGTCGGCATGGAAAAATCGCGCGAACCATCGGGGCGCTGGCGGTAGCGTTGATAACGAACTTGTCCGATATAGGTGCGATTCTGCAACATTTCGCGCACCATGTCAGTCGTAAATGGTTTGCCTTGTTTGGTGACGTAGCCTGTAGCATTCAGCGTTTGCGCAACGCTACGATCGCTGTGTTGCGATGTAGCGTACGACTCCATGGCTAGGATCAGTCCGGGTTGTTCCCTTGGATTCGGGCGCAAAATTCCCTCGCGGGTTTGATCGGCGCCAAAGGGAGCGCGATTGTTGTGCTTGCCTTGGTGGGCTTTTTCGTATTTGCCCTTTTGCGTTTCGCGCGAAAGATTGCGCGAGTAGAGTTCGCCCCAGACCTCGGTCATTGCCTCGAAGAACATTCCGATGTATTCATCTTCATCTTCGGAAACACCTTCGACGACGAATAGCTTGATGCCGTACTCGTGACGAAGGATAACCTTGTAACGAATCGCGTCAAAGCGCAGGCGGGCGAGGCGATCCCATTTGTGAACGACAATCGCATCAAACAACCCAGCGCGCGCATCATGGAGCATTTGCTGAAAGGCGTCGCGGTGATCGGTCATCCCACTGTGACACTCCTCTTCGTAGATTCGATTGAGTTGACCCGCGAGCGCGCCCTGTTGCCGCGCGACCCAGGTTTCGATCGCGTGTTTCTGCGCGGCAAGCGAGTAATTGCCGCGTTGTTCCTCCGAACTGATTCGCACATAACCGACGTAACGCATAGGACTCCTCCTCGTGAAATGATTTCGATGAGTGGGTGTGTTTCTCATCGAGGAGGAGGGTAGGAATGGACAGGAGTATCGTCAATTGGCAGATCACCCGAATGTGGCTATAATCTCGAATGTGGGTGCCCTGTTCCTCGTGATTAGCACACCTTGGTCTCGCAACGGATGCGTCGATGGATAAGCCAGACCAAACTTCAGAACTCACAGTCTTCATCACCACAACCGATGCTTCCTGCTCTGAATGTGGCGAGCAACTTGGGCGCGGGGCGTGGATCACGCTCGTCGAAAACAAGGGCGCGCTCTGCCTCTCCTGCGCAGACCTGGATCACCTCATCTTTCTTCCGTCCGGCGATGCCGCGCTCGCAAACACTCGACGCTGTCGGCAGTGGTACTCAAAGAGAAATTGTCATCGCGGAGCACGCGTGCCTCAAGTACAGCGGACGCGTGGGGCGTTCGGCAGCCGCCAAGAGTTTTGACGAAGCGGCAATTCGGCTTGCCGTGATCGCGCACATCCGACACGCCGAGACCGAGTACGACACCCTTTTGGCGCGCGGCTGTGAAAGACACGACGCGCGTATTCGAGTTGAAGCGGAAATTGCGCGCGTATTGGCGCATTGGCAAGCGCCAGAATGAGCGCATCAATTTGCTCGAACGCAGATATGAGGAGGAACCGATGATTGAGACTGAAGACATCCCCAAAATCCCTGAACGCGACAAGCGCTTTGAAGAAATCCTTGTAGACTGCAATGGGCAAAGTGAGGAACTCGCGGCGATAGAAGTGTATTTCACCGATGCCGCGCAGTTTCCCTTTGCCGCCACGTGGCGCGATCCTGATGAGTCCCAACACGCTGAACCTGTCACAGTACTTGGCGTCGCCGAAGTGGACGAACGACGCGGGGTCTTGTTGAAAGTTAAGCGCGGGAACAAGGAGCGTCGTATGGTTGCCGAACAAATTTGGGCGAATGACAAGAAGAGCGCGAACGCGATCATCCTGGACGATTATCGGTATTGGGTCAATGAATTGAATGGGCTGACACCTGGATTCGAGTGAAAGGAGCGCGATGCCCTGGAAGCCACCCAATCAACCCGTGCGCTATGACCGCGCGCGCGTCAGACAGCTCGACCCCGTTGTTGCCGCGCTCGATCAATTGCGGCTGCCGCCAGTTCGTTTTCGCAAAATCGGCGCGATCCGTAACGCGCTCGAGGTGCCAAGATTGAGAAATGGAACTGCAAAACGCCGCCGCCCGCAGTCCAATTTACCACGAACATCAATTGCGTTATGCGCGCGAGTTCACGGCGCGTTTCCCCCGAATAGATACACTGCTCTATTTCAATTTCACCCGCGCGCAAGGTGAAGCGCTGTGGGGGGGGTGGGAGCTGGGTAGACACGGCGACGCGCGTTATTCGAGCGCAAGCTCCATCGGCAAACTGCCCTTTCGGATGAAACAACGGTTCCTCTATCTTTTCGATTTTGGCGATCAATACGAATTCGACGTCCAACTGATCGAGACGAGCCCCGAACCGCCACGCGAGCATTATCCGCGAGTTGTTGAGCAACACGGGAAAATGCCACCGCAATATCCGAACGGGGACGACGAACCGGAAAGATTCGTGATTGGTTCTTCACGCCATAGGGCGATTTGCATGGTGGCGCGCCGCGCGACGTAATCTGGCGCGAGCAAAAGGGTGAATCGTCCATCGTTGGCGTGAGCTATTTTTGTATCCGCACGTCATTTGGGATATAATGACGTCAGAATAGGAGACTCCGTTTGTCCCAAACGAGCTTGTTCCTGTTCGGCGCGCCGCGCTTGCAGCGCGGTGATGAGCCGATCCAGGTAGACACTCGCAAGGCTATCGCCCTCCTAGCGTACCTCGCAGTGACTGGCGAAAGACACAGCCGCGATGCGCTGGCAACTCTCTGGTCTAATTGTGACCAGACGCGTGCGCGCGGCATGTTGCGTCGTACGCTTTCCATCCTCAACCGCGTCCTCTCACACGAATGTCCCGCGATTGACCGTGAAACAATTGGCTTGGATCTGCAATCCCCGCTCTGG
>DHFK01000053.1 GCA_002400365.1 Anaerolineales bacterium UBA4826
CGCGAGCGCGGCATCGAATTGAGTGAGCGCGTCCAGATCGTCTTCCACGATTTGCGCGGCGTCGAACCAGCCGGCATAGCCGCGCGGCGCGGTTTGCAAGCGCGCGATCAGGCGCAGCATCTTTTGATCCAGGTTCTCCAGATCCACCGCGTTTTCGAGCGGCGCTTTGGCACGCACGCGCGCGAGCGCGGTATGCAGCCCGTCGTACTGGGTCGAGAGTTGATCGCGCGTGTACTTGTCCATATCGCGCCGCCGCTCTTTGGCTTCGTAGCCGAGATAGCCGGGGAGCTGCATGGCGATTTCGAGGATGCGTTGTTGTAGGTTGTCCATCTAGAAACCACCTCCTTCGCTTCGTCCTGTTCTTTCATATCCTCGGAATTAGTCAGGTCATGCTGGTATCAGCTCTCGCACATGCAGAATCTCTCGGCTGCGCATTGGCCGAATATCCGCTGGACTGAGAGTGAGCAGGGCAACCGTTTTGCCTTCAGCAGTCACAAATTCAACTTCGAAGGCAGCGCCATTTTTGTAGCAATGCACCACTGCTCCTATATCGCCCCTTGCCAGATTATGCTCTTTGATATCATGTGTGAGAACGACAGTATCTAATTCGCGAATCATCTGTTGTTTGGTTCAAAACCGTATTTCAGACGGCAAAGTGCCAGGCAGGGTGGATGAGGGAATCAACTATTGGCTCAGTCTATAAAATCGCCACTTGTTCGCTCAGCACTCTTTCTCTGATGGCAGGATGCAACGCGCGCTCGGCTACGACATCAACCTTTCGCTGCGTCTTCTCTTCCAGTTCCAATTTCAACCCCACGAGATCGAGCAGACTCTTCTGCCCTCTGAACTTGATCAGAATGTCGAGATCGCTGTCCCGCGGTTCTTGACCGCGCGCGAAAGAGCCGAAGAGGGCGGCGTGCGCGACATCGTGCCGCTTCAGAATGGCTCGCAGTTGGCGGCGAAGGTTTGCCGTCTTGCGCTTGGGACTTGCATCACGCAGGTTAGCCCTGTTTAGCGTCCTGGCCTGGCTTTTCATCGTGATCCTTCGCTTCGAGAACGTGCTGAACAAACGCGTTGGCCGTTTCCAGCGAGCGCCGCGCGCGCACGAGCAGGTCGTCCGCGACTGACCGGGTGCAAAGGTCTACGGCGGCGATCCATACGTCCTCTTCTTCGCCTCGCCCGTAAGCCTGCCTTGAGCGAAGTCGAAAGGTTGACCAGCCATGCCACGGCGCGGTTTCATCAGCATCCAGCGCCAGACGCGCGAGGTTCTGNNAGTTGCGCGTTCTGGGTCGCCACGCGAAAATCGCCTGCCTGGAATGCTTTTTCTGCGCTTGCCAGCGAGGCGCGGGCGTCCTTGAGCCAGCGTTCGAACTCGGCTGTATTGGTCATCGGACTTTGACCTCAAAAACCTCGCCAAGTTGAAGGTCATTTATTCTCCAAAATCGCGAGCCGTCCACTTCATCTTCCACCAAGCCCGCGCGTAGAGCCGCGGCGCGGATTTCTGCGAACAATTCGGCAATACCACCGCGGTCGTAAACCAAAACTCCCTCTGACGCTAGGCGCAACACGTACCAGTTGGAAACCGCCTCCAGACCGCGACGCGAATAAACCAGCACATTCACATCTCGGTTGAGCGAGTCCAGCGCATCGCGCACACGATTCCACCACAGACGGTCGGTCTCCCCGTTTGGTTTCAGATGCTCGACGACGACGAAAACGTCAATGTCGCTGCGCGCGCCCCATGCGCCCGGTCGCACGAGAGAACCACACACGCCAACGGCAGCCGCTTCTTCCAATTGCGCGCCAAGTGATAGCAGCGACTGCCGAACCTGGTCCAGCACTTGCTGTTGTTGCGCTAATTCACTCTGCGTTGCCCGTGTGGTTGTTTGCATGATAATGCCACTGCTCACCGATAACTGATGACTGATAACTGATAACCGTTCACTCACCCTTGCGGCAAGAACAACTCCGCGCCGCAGTATTGACACTTGACGATGCCTTTGCCGACCGCTTCGCGCTCGCCGCCGCAATTGGGGCATTTCGTCGTCTGCATTTGCGAAAGGTCTTTGGAGTAGAACATGCCCTCTTGCCAATTGACATAGCCGCTGAACAAGCCCTGATTCACCAATTCGAAAATCGCGTCCTTGACCTGATCGCGCGTCATCTTCATTTCGATCGCGGCTTGACCGATGGATACCTTGCCTGCCGATTGGATCATGCCGAGCAGGCGTTCCTTCTTCTGCACGNNCGGCACGACGCCGAATAGCGCGATACCAAGCACCGCGCCCGCGCGACTGACCGACGGTCCCTCGCCCGCAGCAAGCGCGCCCACGCCGACAAACACCGTGACGATTCCACAGATGCCCAGTCCAGCAACGACCAAGATGATTCCAATGATGCGTGTCATAGTGCCCCCAAGGTGATTTCAGATGGTGGATTTCAGATTTCAGATTTACGCTTTCAGATTCAGGCGGGTTCATGCGCGGGCGAGAAAATCAAGCCGATCAAAATGCCGAGCAGCAATCCGTTCTGGTCGGTCGTGAACCCGGCGACGGTGAGATTGCCGAACAACACGGCGACGACTGCCGCCAGAATTCCGAGGTCCAGCGCGGGCGCGGCGGCTGAGCGGGCGCGGCGATACGCGCGCGCGAGTACGCCGATCAGAAAAAGCATCAGCGCGCTGAACCCGACGACGCCGGTCTCGATCAGCGCGGCGACGTACGCGCTCTCCGCCGTCGGCGTATTGAACGCAAACGCGCCGCCGCTCAGGCTCGGCAGCGGTTCGACGAGCGAAACCGCGTTGTGCAAGCCATAGCCGAACCAGGGACGCGGCGGCAGAAACGCAAGGAGGCGCGCCCAAATCGCGGTGCGGCCGGTCGCGGTCAATTCGCCCGCCTCGCGCTGAATCAAGAACGCGCCGCGCTGCACGATCGCAGCGGCGAACGGCAGAGCAAGCAGCGCGGCGAGAGCCAGGACGATTCCGCCGAGCGCCAGCGTGCGCCGCGACAGACGCGGGAGGTACAGCAGCGCGAGCGCGCCGACGCCGCCCCCCAACGCGATCAGCCCCGAGCCCTTGAACGTGAGCAGTAGCGCGCTGCCCATGAGAGTCGCGCCGGCGAGGAGCGCAATGGGCTGCAGATAGCGAATGGCGAATGGCAAATGGCGCTCTGCTTGCGGTCGTTCTTCACGTCCGAGCGCCAGCGCCAACACGAGCGTCAGGATCGCCGCGAGAAAAACCGCGTAATCAATTCCGTTGATGAACGTCCCAAAGGGCACGACGCGACCATCCAGAATCCAGTTGAACGATACGTCAGACAACCTTGCGCGCAGCAAATTGGGCTGGAAGAAAATGTCGCTGACCGGGAGACGCAACCCATCCATCACTCGATTCAAGCCGAGCGCGTATTCTGCCAAGCCGAGCAACGCTTCGCCAACGCCCGCGGCGATCAAAAGGAAAACTATCTGGCGACGCACGCGATCGGTCGCCGCGATTGCGCTCGCGACGAACGCGGCGGCGAAGATCGGCAGCCAATCGTAAATGCCCTTGAGTGCGTCATAGCGATTGGGCGCGTCCAGCGCGGCGACGAACGCCGCCAGCAGAAAGAGCGCGGCGGGAAGCAACCACAGAAAAGGACGCAGACGAGCCGTGCCCTGAGCAAAGCCGAAGGGGCGGACGAGCGCGGATACAAGCACCCGCAGCGCGGCAACGGCTACGAAGACAAGCGCGCCGCGCAGGTTGAGCGACCCTGCCACCGGAAAATAGAATTGTAAAGGCACCAGCGCCGCCAGCGTTAGCGCGACGAGCGGCAGCGGCAGCGTTAGCGCCGCGACGGCAAAGACGAGCACAATCAACCCGGCGACGACCCATTGCCCAGAGCCAAGCACGGCGAACGCGCCAAACGCCAATGCCGCGCCCGCGCAGATGATGATGACCGCGCGTGCGCGCGTTGCGTTCGGTAGGGGCAACCCTGTGTGGTTGCCCTCCTCCGGGCGATCACGCAGGATCGCCCCTACAGTTTCGTTCATCGTCCACCCAACTCCGCCAACGCGCCCGCGATCTTCCGCAAATCGTCCGCGTGCGTTTCGGACTTGAGCGCAAGCGTCAGCGTGGCGCGTGCCTCATCCAGGCGATTCTGCCGCGCGTAGAATTCGCCTAGCGCGAACAACAAGCGCGCGTCGTTTGCGTTGCGCGCCAAGCCGTGGCGATACCACTCCGCCGCGCTTTGAACGTCACCGCGCGCTTGCGCGATCTCCGCCAGCGTGATAAACGCGGCGACGTCCCAGGGCGCGATCGCAATGGACTGTTGAAGCATCTCCGCCGCGCGGTCGCGTGCGTCTGGCTGAAAGTGCAAAAGCGTCCGCGCGTAATCGGTGCGCGGGCGCGCGTCCAAGGGCGCGCTCCGCATCGCCTGGTCGAACAAATCGAGCGCGGCTGGATACTCGCCCTGCGCGGCAAGCACTTCGCCCTTGCGCGAGAGAATCGTGGACAGCAACTCGGCGTCGCGCGTCAACTCTGCCGCGCGATCCATTTCGCGCAGCGCTTCTGGATCGCCGCTAGACCGGTAACTCAGCGCGTCGCCGAGCGCATAGTGCGCGTCCGCGCGCTCGGGCGCAATGCCGACGGCAAGCCGCGCCAAGCGTTCCGCCTCCTCCCACTGATGCCGGTCGCGCGCGCGGTTCGCCTCGTTCATAAAGAATTCGATCGCGCCGGCGGCGCGCCAGCGCTCGAACGCGGCGGACGAATTGGCGGCGCGCCACTCGGCGTCGCCCCAAACGAATTGCGCGACGGCATCGTCTTGCAGCGCCGCGTGCGACGATCGCAGCGCGTCTGCCGCGGCTTGGAACTCGCCGCGCGTGAGCCAAGCCCGCGCCCGCGCCAACGGAACGCGCGCCAAATCGGAGAGACCGCGCGCCTGGCTCACGCGCGCGGCGGCGGTGGAAAGCGCAGGCAAGCGGTCGGGGGAATCTGGCGGCAGCGACGCCGCGCGCGCGATTTCGGCGTTGGCTTGGTTGAGGAGCCATGCGCTCGCGGCAGGAGGCAAAAGCAGCGCGGCGATAAACAGGGTGACGAGAACTGCGATTATGGCGAATAGGTTTGAGCGTGGCATCTAATTTCCACGCGCCGCAACGTACTCTAACGCGAACGCGCCGACGATTCCGATGAGCAGACCAAACGCCGCGCCGATCAGGAGGTTCGGGAAAAGTTTGGGCGTGATCGGCGCGGTTGGCGCGGGCGCGGGAATGATCGTCGGACGCAACGCGCGTGCGAGGATCGCGTTCTTGGCGTCCTCGCGCGCAAAATCGAGATAGACCGATTCGGCAAGGTCACGCGCGCGCGCGAGTTGCGTCAATTCCTTGCGCTTGTCCGGCGACAACCCGGACGACGACGCCGGATCGTAATCGGTGAGCCGGTTGTCTTGCAGGAAATTGTCGAGCGCCTGCTGCGCCGCGTCGAGTTGCTGCTTGGCGGCTGTCACCTCTGCGCCGCTGGGCGCGAGCAGTTGCTGGATGCGCTGCGCGCCGGCTTGGGCATACGCGTTCGCCGCGGCGGCGACTTGCTGCGGCGTCTCGCCGCGCGCGGTGATCTGGATCAAAGACCGATCGTTGCTGTCCGGCGCAAGCGTTATCGGCGCGCGCGGTTGCGCGGCGTTGACGACGTCCGTGCCTTTGAGGATCGCGATATAGTACGTCGGCGTGTACGCGGTCGGCAGATGCCGCGGCGAATCTACCATCAGGTAGTACGGCGGCAACTGGTTCGCGAGCGAGATCGAGATGGTCGAGGGCGCGAGCGCGAGCGTCGCCGTCGCTTCGTACGTCGGCTGGAGCGCGAACGTCGCGAGCGCGGCGGCGATCAGCGCGAGGATCGGCATCGCGACGACGATGCGCCAGTGACGAATCAAAGCGTCGAAATAGTCGCGCAGGTCAATTGCGTTGGTCATAAAGAATTTTCATCCGCGAATCACGCGAATCCCGCGAATGAAAAAATAGATTAGCGATATTCGCGAGATTCGCGGATAGGTCATGGACAAACCTGGAAGCCCGCCGCGGGTCCGCCGCCATCGGGCTTGCTAAACTCGGTCTCTTGTTTGGAGGTCGGCTCAATCCAAAAGACGCGCGCCGCGAATTGCATACAGTCGCCGGGTCCGCTGACGCGCCAATTCGCTTCGGACGCGAGGACGCTGGTGCCGACCGGGAGCGTGCTGTTGAGCGGCGCGGTGTCGCCGAACGAATTCCGCTTGTCCGGCTCAAAGATGCGGATGCGCCAGCGATAGCCCTGCGGACTGCCGGTCGTGTTCAGAAAAGTAACGTGAAACGTGACGAACTGACCGCGCTTGGGCGCTGCCGGGTCGACGCGAATCGAAACGGCGTACACGCCCGGCGGTGCGGACAGCGTTGGCGTGCGCGTCGGCGCGCGCGTCGCGGGAATCGGCGTGAGAGTGACGGTTGCCTCCACCGGCGGAAGCGTCGGCAGAACACTGGAGGGCGAAGGAGCGATCGGCAACTCACCGGTCGGGGCGGGAGGGATCGGCGTGATCGCGCCGGCGGTTGGCACTTCGACGCCGGGAGTGATGGTGACTGAAACGAACGCCGGGTCGCTTGCCACGCCGGACGCGTTAAAGGCGCGCACGCTGAGGGTGTGCGTGCCGGGCGCGGCTTGCCATCGTTGAATCAAGGTGAACGAAGTCTGCCCCTGCGCGATCGGCGGGGCGTCCGCGCGCACGGTTGCGCCATCCACCGCGAGTTCGACGCGCGTAATGCCGGTGCGATCAACTGAAACAGACTGAACGGCGATCTCTGCGCCTTCGCGGAATTGCGCGCCCGAGACCGGCGATTGAATGACGATCTGCGGCTTGGATGCCTGACCGAGACCGAACGTGCTGAGGTCGCACGCCAGCGCGCCGAGACTGGCGATTACGACTAGAAACGCTATGGTTTTGAACGGGCGGGAATGCATATCGCTCCTTCACCGGTAGGACAAGTTTCGGAAACGCAACCGTTCAGATAGGACGCTGACGAGCGCGGACGAGTGCGGAAAAAACCACGACCAGCGTGCCAGTCTCCATGGTTGGCGTTGACCGCTTTCGCATCGAGAAAGAAAATCCGCGTTGATCCGCGCTTGTCCGCGTCCCATTCAAACGACCTGAACGCTTACTTGAACTTACCCTGCGCGGGAGATACGTGCGGGATACCGGGAATGAATATAGCATACATCATCGTGGCGGGCAAATCAATGACGGACGATTGCAGCGGACGCGAACGAAACAAACGGAGGGTGCAAAAAGACCCGAAGAGTTGGCGAAACCCTTCGAGTCTTTTTCTATCCAGCCACCATACAACATATCGCCAAAGGCGAACATTCGTCGCGCGCACCGCCGCGCTGTTTTTCTTGTTCTTTGCCCAAGTACTCTGGCACTGTCGGATTAGCCACTGAACCACACGGAATCACACAGAATTTTCTTCTTTTTCTGTGTGTTTCTGTGCAATGGTAGCCCCACATTCAATCGTGGCGCGGTTGGTTAGCCACAGAACCACACGGAATCACACAGAAATTTTCTGTGGATTTCTGTGTGTTGCTGTGGCAGATCAGAGTTCCACGATTGTGTGGGGTGATACCTGTGCAATTGTGGCAGAAAAGAAATGGGACATTGTCAAAGTAGATATGTCACACCTCCGCTTTTCCCTCTTTCCTCTTTCATCTTTCATCTTTCATCTTTCTGCCTTGCCATTCTCCCCCACCCGGCGTATAATGAAATTGCAGCATGACCGCTTCCGTCCGCGTCCTATTCACGGAGCATCTTGACCATGGACAAACCGATCGTCCCCACCTTCGAACCCGCGCACGACATCTACCACTATGAGCCGCGCCCACTCGACGCGATCTTTGCGCCCAGGAACGTCGCGGTGATCGGCGCGACCGAAAACCCGGGCAGCGTCGGTCGCACGATCCTCTGGAATCTCATCAGCAATCCATTTGGCGGCACGGTTTTCCCGGTCAATCCGAAACGCGCCAGCGTTCTGGGCATCAAAGCGTACTCCAACATTGCGGCAGTGCCAGAACCCGTTGACCTTGCGGTTGTGGTCACGCCCGCGCCGACTGTGCCAGGCGTCATCGGCGAATGTGTGGACGCGGGGGTCAAAGGCGCGCTCGTCATCTCCGCCGGCTTTAAAGAGATCGGCGCGCCGGGCGCGGAGTTGGAACACCAGATTCTCGAACGCGCCAAACGCGCCAAGCTGCGGATCATCGGACCCAATTGCCTCGGCGTGATGAATTCGCTCACCGGGCTTAACGCGACGTTCGCCGCGGCGATGGCGCGCCCGGGCAACGTCGGCTTTATCACGCAATCGGGCGCGCTCGCCACCGCGATTCTCGATTGGAGTTTCCGCGAGAACGTCGGCTTTAGCGCGTTCGTCTCGATCGGCTCGATGCTCGACGTGGGCTGGGGCGATTTGATCTACTATCTCGGCGACGATCCACGCACGCAGAGCATCGTCATCTACATGGAAACGATTGGCGACGCGCGCGCGTTCCTCTCGGCGGCGCGCGAGGTCGCGCTCGTCAAGCCGATCATCGTCATCAAGCCGGGGCGCACGGCAAGCGCGGCGCGCGCGGCGGCGTCGCACACCGGCTCGCTCACCGGCAGCGACGAAGTCTTGGAAGCCGCGTTTCGTCGCAGCGGCGTGCTGCGCGTGAACTCGATTTCCGATCTGTTCCACATGGCGGAGGTGTTCGCCAAGCAGCCGCGCCCGCAAGGTCCACGCTTGACGATCCTCACCAACGCGGGCGGTCCGGGCGTCATCGCAACCGATGCGCTGATCATGAACGGCGGCGAACTCGCGGAACTCGCGGACGAGACGGTGAGCAAATTGAACGAGTTGCTGCCGCCGCAGTGGAGTCACAATAATCCGATTGACATCCTGGGAGACGCGAGTCCCGAACGGTACGCCAAGGCGCTGGAGATCGCCGCGCAAGACGCGAACAGCGATGGCTTGCTCGTGATCCTCACGCCGCAGGCGATGACCGAGCCGACCGACACGGCGGAGCGACTGAAACCGTACGCGCAATCCACCGGCAAACCGGTCCTCGCGAGTTGGATGGGCGGCAAGGACGTTGACGCCGGCATCGCGATCCTCAACCGCGCCAACATCCCGACGTTCGAGTATCCTGACACTGCCGCGCGCATGTTCAATTACATGTGGCGCTACACCTACTACTTGCGCGGCTTGTACGAAACGCCCGTGTTGCCTGCGGATATCGAAACCGATGCCGGCTCGACGCGCGCGCAGGGCGAACGAATCATCCACGCGGTCCGCGCCGCCGGGCGCACCATCCTCACCGAATTCGAATCGAAACAACTCCTCGCGGCGTACGGCATCCCGATTGTCGAAACGCGCGTCGCGACGAGCGAGAACCAAGCCGTCGCGGTCGCCGCCGCGCTCGGCTATCCCGTCGTGCTGAAACTGTACTCGGAAACGATCACACACAAGACCGACGTCGGCGGCGTGCAACTGAATTTGCCGGATGCCGACGCCGTGCGCCGCGCGTTCCGCGCGATTCGCGAAAACCTTGCGAAGGTTCATCCTGAGCGGACGCTGAGCGACCCTGAGCATCCTGAGCGGAGCGTAGCGGAGTCGAAGGATGAAGGGGAGTCAAAGCGGCAGTCGAAGGAACCCTTGCAAGGTTCCCGCGACTTTCTCGGCGTCACCGTTCAGCCGATGATTCGAGTCAACGGGTACGAACTCATCGTCGGCAGCAGCATTGACCCACAGTTCGGTCCCGTCCTGCTCTTTGGCGCGGGCGGGCAGTTGGTCGAAGTGTTTCAAGATCGCGCGCTCGCGCTGCCGCCGCTCAACACGACGCTCGCGCGGCGCATGATGGAGCGCACGACGATTTACAAAGCGCTTCAAGGCGTGCGCGGTCGCCCGCCGGTGGACCTCGCCGCGCTCGAGCAATTGCTGGTGCGCTTTTCCCAACTCGTCGTCGAGCAGCGCTGGATCAAGGAAATTGACATCAATCCCCTGCTCGCGACCCCCCTCCCATCCTCCCCCCGCACGCAGGGGGAGGGGCTGATCGCGCTCGACGCGCGCGTCGTCGTGCATGGGGCTCTAGTGACGCGCGAGCAACTGCCGCGCCTCGCGATTCGTCCGTATCCGACGCGCTATGTCACCGCGTGGAAGAATCCCCAGGGATTGGACGTCACCTTCCGACCGCTGCGCCCAGAAGACGAGCCGCGGCTCATCAAGTTTCACGAAACGCTTTCGGATCGCAGCGTGTACCTGCGCTATCTGCATCCGATGCTGCTGAGCCAGCGCGTCGCGCACGAACGCCTGTCGCGCATTTGCTTCGTTGACTATGATCGGGAAATCGTGCTCGTCGCCGAGAGCGAGGACGCGTCAGCCGGCGACAAGCGCATCATGGCGGTCGGTCGCCTGAGCAAGATTCACGGGACGGACGATGCGCGGCTGACGATTCTGGTCAACGACGCGTTCCAGGGGCATGGGCTGGGCGCTGAACTCGTCCGACGACTGGTAGAAGTCGGGCGCGCTGAAAAGATCTGTCGCGTGACGGCAAGCATCACGCAAGAGAATCGCGCGATGCAGCGCCTGTGCCAGAAACTCGGCTTTCGTCTCAATCCCGTTGACAGCAAGGGCATGGTCGTCGCGGAAATCGAATTGTAGAGTCAAAGTGGAATCTCAACGAGGAGAAACCAATGGCATACCGCATCGTGGCAAAGTGTACCGCGTGTGGAATCTGCATCAACCGCTGCGCCAATGGCGCGGTGTACGTCACGCCCGCCGATGGATACACGATTGACCCCAATCGCTGTACCGAATGTATTGATCTGCCCCGGCGCCAATGCTACATGATTTGTCCGGTCGGCGCAATCCAACCCGATCCCGACCACCGCGAGACCTCGGCGCAGTTGTGGGCAAAACTACGGTTGCGTCACGCGGCGCTCAACTGGTAGCGTCAACGCAAGATGGACAAGTCAACGGATTGATCGTAGATGCGCGGCGCATCCCGCGTCCGCTAAGCGCAAGCGCTCCGCAAAGGATTGATCCCGTACATTCCCGGCGAGCCGCCAGAGAAATGATCGCCATGCCCATTCCCAAACGCAGCGAAATCCATCCCGGTCTGCGCGTGCAGATCGTCGAAAAGCAAAACCAACGCGCCGGCACATTGACCGAAGGGATCGTCGCGCGCGTTCTGACGCGCAGTCCCAAACATCCGCACGGAATCAAAGTGATGCTGGAAGATGGCAAGGTCGGGCGCGTGCAGGCGATTGTTGAGTAAAATGATCTCCCCCACCCACGGAGCAAACATCACCTACTTTGTTTCCCCCCACGGTTTGGGTCACGCGTCGCGCGCGGTAGCGGTGATGAACGCGCTGCACGCGAGATCTCAGGCGCGCCACTTTGAAATCTTTACGCGCGTGCCGCGCTGGTTCTTTCAAGATTCGCTGACCGCGCCCTTCACCTATCACTCTGTGCTCACCGACGTCGGCTTGGCGCAGGAGACCTCGTTGCGCGAGGACATTCCACAGACCTTGCGCCACCTGCACGCGTTCTTGCCGTTCGATCGCGCTGTCGTTTCAAGGCTCGCGCAGCGCGTCAAGCAAGCGAAATGCCAATTGATCGTCTGCGACATCGCGCCGCTGGGCATCGCGGTCGCGCGCGCGGCGGACCTTCCATCGGTCTTGATCGAAAACTTTACGTGGGATTGGATCTATGCGGGGTACGTGCGAGAGGAGGCGCGCTTTGACGGACACATCGCCTATTTGCGCGGCGTCTTTCGGTTAGCCGATTACCACATTCAGGCGGAGCCGGTCTGCGCGTATCGGGCGGCTGATCTCGTCACGCCGCCCGTGAGCCGGGAACCCCGGACGTCGAAAAAGCAGATTCGACGACAACTTGACATTCCCCGACGAGCCAAAGCGGTTTTGATTACCATGGGCGGCATTCCGGCGCGCCACGCGTTCATTGATCGGTTGGCAGAGGCGCGCCATGTGCGTTTCATCGTCCCGGGCGCAAGTCGAACGCTGCGCGCACAAGCGAATTCGATTCTGTTGCCCCATCGCTCTCGGTTCTATCACCCGGACTTGATGCACGCGTGCGACGCGGTCATCGGCAAAGCCGGCTACAGCACGGTCGCGGAGGCGTACCGCGCGGGCATTCCCTTCGGCTTTGTGCCGCGCGCCAAGTTCAGGGAATCGGAAATCATGGCGGCGTTCATTCGAACGCAGATGAACGGAATCGAAATTCCGGCAGCCCGGTTCGACGACGGCCGATGGCTCGATGTCTTGCCCGACCTCCTGGCGGCTCCGCGCGTCCAACGCCGCGCGCCGAACGGCGCTGAACCGATCGCCGATTTCATCGCGGAACTCTTAGACTGACTCTAGGTCTGCCACGGAATTGACGATGCGCGTTGGGCGGTACGGAAAGCGCGCCACCATCTCGCGCGTGGTCACGCCGGTCAGAACCAGGATCGTCTCCATCCCGCTCTCTGTGCCGATCCGAATATCGGTGTCCATGCGATCGCCCACCATGATCGCGTTCTCTGAATGTTCGTTCAGGTAGCGCAGCGCGGTGCGCATCATCAACGGATTGGGCTTGCCGACAAAATAGGGATGCACGCCGGTCGCCGCCTCGATCAGCGCGGCGATCGCGCCGCACGACGGCACCAGCCCGCCCTCGCTCGGTCCGGTTGGGTCGGGATTCGTCGCGATGAACCGCGCGCCGGCTTGAATGAGCCGCGCGGCTTGCGTGAACCGCGCGAAACTGTACGAATTGGTTTCGCCGACGACGACGTAATCGGGGTCTTGCTCGGTCAGCACATAGCCGGCGTCGTGCAGCGCTTCCGTCAAACCACTCTCGCCCAGCACGAACGCGGTCCCGTTCGGCTTTTGCGATTTCAGGAACGCGGCGGTCGCCTGGGCTGCCGTGTGGAGATGGTCGGGCGTAACGTGCAGCCCCATCCGCTGCAAGCGATGCGCGAGGTCTGCCGGGGTGTAGAGCGGCGTGTTGGTCAAGATCAGAAACTTGCAATTACGCCGCTGCAGGCGCTCAATGAACGCATCGGCGCCGGGGATGAGTTCGCTGCCGCGCACGATCACGCCATCCATGTCAATGCAATAACTTTTCGGCATCACGCCTCCATTGAAAATAGCCATAGAGGACACANNTCTCTATGGCAAATTTCATCCGACCGCTGGTGCGCCAACGGCGAATGAATAACTCCTTTGTGTATCGCGGTCACCCGCGCGGCGATTATATGCGATACCGGGCAAAAGGTAAAATGTCTGACTTTGGCATACCCTACGGCAAAACCACTTTGACTTGTTCCATTCCCGACACCTTCCACGTCGAACTGCTTTCACCCGCGCCGATTCCGCCAGCGCCCGATCCCACGCGCGCGGTGTTCGACGCGCTGGACGCGCCGTTGGGCGAATTCAAGTGGTCCGATTTTGTGTGTGCGCGCGCGGTTGCGATCGCGATCAACGACAAGACGCGCCCGGTGCCGCTCGCGCTTGTCCTGCCGCCGCTGCTGCAGCGACTCTCAGCACTCGGCATCCCGGACGACGCCATCACGCTCATCATCGCCACCGGCACGCACGTTCCGATGCGTTCCCACGAATTCCCGGCGATCGTTCCCGCCGAGATACTGGCGCGCTATCGCGTCGTCTGCCACAACTGCGACGATCGCGCGAACCTGGTCGAACTTGGAACGACGTCGTACGGCACGCGCGTGTGGGCGAATCGAATTTTCGTTCAAGCCGATTTGCGCGTCGCCATCGGCGACATCGAGCCGCATCATTTCGCCGGGTTCTCCGGCGGCGTCAAGCCAGCCGCCATCGGCTTGGCGGGTCGCGAAACGATCAGCCACAATCACGCGTTGATGCTGGACCCGCGCGCGTACCAGGGACGCTACGCCGATAACCCGCTGCGCCAGGACATCGAAGAGATCGGCAAACTGATGCGCATTGATTTCGCGCTGAACACGGTGATCGGCGCGCACAAAGAAATCGTCGGCGCGTTCGCGGGCGACCCGGTCGCGGTGATGCAAACCGGGATGCCGCGCGCCCTCGCGGTCTATCGCGTGCCGGTCGCCGCGTCCTTTGACTTGATGATCGTTTCCTCCGGCGGACACCCGAAAGACATCAACCTGTATCAGGGTCAAAAGGCGTTAAGCCACGCCGCGCCAGTCGTAAAACAAGGCGGCACAATCATCCTCGCCGCCGCGTGTCCCGAAGGCAGCGGTAGCCAGGCGTACGAAGAGTGGATGGTTGGCATGACCTCGCACGCGCAGGTGCTGGAACGTTTTGCGCGCGAGGGGCATCACATCGGTCCGCACAAAGGATTCCAGATCGCGCGCGACGCGCTGAAAGCGCGCTTGTTGTTCGTCACCGAAATGCCAACCGAGTTGACGCGCCGTTTGCTCCTCACGCGCTGCGAATCGCTCGACGCGGCGTTAGCCCTCGCGCGGCGCGACCTTGCGCCGGGCGCGCGAATCGGTATAATGCCCGTAGGCAACGTGACCCTGCCGGTGATCTCGGATGAGTGAACGATGAAGTTGATGCTGTCGCCGCGCACGACCGCGCGCCAACTGCAAGCCCTCTCCGCCCTGGAATCGCTCGCGCTCTTCGAGGTCTTGCGCGAGTACGCGCCAGTCTTGGCGGGAACGATTCCGCTCGACCTTGACCTCGCCGACAGCGACCTCGACATCATCTGCGAAGCGCGCGATCTGGCGGCGTTCGAGCGCGCAGTCATCGGCGCGTTTGGCGCCGAGGCCGGTTTTCGAATCAAACGGGAAATCATTGCCGGGGTAGAATCCGTCATCGCCAATTTTGACTATGCCGGTTTCCCATTCGAGATCTTTGGGCAGCCGCGCCCGGCGCGAGAGCAGAACGCGTATCGCCACATGCTGGTCGAAGCGCGCCTGCTCGCTCTCGGCGGCGAACGCGCGTGGCGCGCGCTTCGCGAACTCAAGCGCGCGGGGTTAAAGACCGAGCCGGCGTTCGCGCGCTACTTTCGCCTCAAGGGCGATCCGTACGCAACGCTTTTGGAATTGTCGTCGCTGAGCGCAAAGGAATTGGAACAAGCCATCGAGGTGCCGCCATGAAAACGAAACTCATCGTCAACCCCGCGTCCGCGCGCGGCGCGATCCAACGCCGCTGGCATGAGATACAAGCCACCTTGCGCGCGGAGGATTTCGCGTTCGACGCCGGCTTGACCGAGCGCCGCGGACACGCGACCGAACTTGCGCGCGCCGCGCTCGACGCGGGATTCGACCTGATCGTCTCGGTCGGGGGCGACGGGACGATGAACGAAGTGCTGAACGGAATGTTCACGGCAGACGGCAAGCCGATCAATCCAAACGCCGCGCTCGGCGTCATCTCCAGCGGCACGGGCTCGGATTTTTCGCGTACCGCCGGCTTGCCGCGCGAGATGCTCGCCTCGGCGCGGCATCTGGCGCATGCAACCGAGACGCGCGCGATTGATGTCGGCGAAATGATTTTTCATGCGGATGGCACAGAGACGCGGCGCTACTTTGCCAACGTCGCCGGCATGGGCTTTGACGCCGAGGTGATCGAACGCTTAGAGCGCGGGGGCAAACGCGGCGGCGGCACGCTTCCATACTACACGACGCTCATCACGACGATTTCAAGTTATCGGAACAAGGACGTCGCGGCGCAGATTGACGACCAGCACATTCAAGGGCGCATGAATTCCATCGTCGTTTGCAACGGCAAGTATTTCGGCGGCGGCATGATGATCGGACCCAACGCGGCGCTCGACGACGCGCGGTTCGACGTGATCGTTCTAGGCGATTTTGGTACGCTCGAAGTGATCCTGAACACGCCGCGGCTCTACAATGGCACGATTCTCGCGCATCCCAAAGTGTCCGAATATCGCGGCAAGACGGTGACGGTCGAACCCAAACAGCGGATGTTGATCGAGGCGGACGGCGAATTGATCGGGCCAGGTCCCGCGACGTTTCGCATCCATCCCGGCGCGTTGAGACTGCGGGTATGAGGAGAATTTCTCCGCCGCCCCCTTGCTCCTCTGCGCCCCTGCACGCATTGAGAACATGAACCCGCGAATCGTTCTCAAACCCGGCAAAGACAAGCCCATGCTCGCGCATCATCCCTGGATTTTCTCCGGCGCGATCGCGCGCGCGGAAAACGCCAGCGACGGCGACACGGTTGACATTCACAACGCGGCGGGACGATGGCTGGCGCGCGGCTATTACAACGCGCGCTCGCAGATCGCGGCGCGCGTGTGGACGTGGAACGACGAGCCGATTGATCGCGCGTTTCTGCGCGCCCGCCTCGAACGCGCGCTGGCGGCGCGCGACGCGCTGATTGACCGCGCGGCGACGGACGCGTATCGCGTGGCAAATGCGGAAAGCGACGGGCTGCCGGGCTTGGTCGTGGATCGCTACGCCGATTTTCTGGTGATGCAATTTCTAACGCTGGGAGTCGAAAAGAAAAAGCCGGAACTCGTGGAACTCGCCGAAGAACTCTTGGCGCCGCGCGGCATTTATGAACGCAGCGATGTGGACGTGCGCGAGAAGGAAGGACTCGTGCCAGCCGTCGGCGTTCTGCGCGGCGACACACCGCCCGACCTGGTCGAGATTCGCGAGAATGGCTTCCGATTCCTGGTGGACCTCCAGCGCGGGCACAAGACCGGCTTTTATCTCGACCAGCGCGAGAATCGGCGGCGTGTGATGCCTCACCTCTCACCCACTTTGCCCCCTCCTGTCGGGACGGCAGAAGCGGGGAGGGAAGGCAGGGGGGAGTGGGGTGAGGTCCTCAACGTCTTTTCCTACACCGGCGCATTTTCGGTGTACGCGTGCGCCGCAAACGAAAACGCGCGCGTCGTCAATCTCGACGCGTCGCGCGATGCGCTGAACCTGGCGCGCGCCAACATGCGGCTGAACGAATGCGAAGCGCGCGGGGAATTTGTCGAAGGGGATGCGTTCCAGGTCCTGCGCCGCTACCGCGACATGGCCAAGTCGTTCGACGCGATCATTCTCGACCCGCCCAAATTCGTGCATGCGCAGTCCCAGATGCACGCGGGCTTGCGCGGCTACAAGGACATCAATCTGCTCGCGTTCAAATTGCTCCGCCCGGGCGGAACGCTCGTCACATTCTCGTGCTCGGGACAGGTCAGCGCGGAATTATTTCAGCAAGTCGTGTTCGAGGCGGCGACCGACGCCAAACGCGACGCGCAGATCGTCGCGAAACTCCTGCAAGCCCCGGATCACCCGGTTCTACTGTCGTTCCCCGAATCGGAGTACCTCAAGGGCATTGTGTGTCGCGTGATGTGACCGGGTGACGGGGTGACAAGGTCAGAGAATCGTCACCTTGTCACCCCGTCACCGTGTCTTCTTCTGCTCAACCACCGTGCCGCTAGAATTCCAATCCCCCCCAATTCAATCACCGCAACGACCCAGCCCACGCGCTCTGGTCGCCACGTGGACGATGACCACGCGAGCGTTCGCGCCGCGCACGCGTCCACGCGCGCCTCTTCCGCGCCGGCGCGGTACGTCACGCGGCTAAACGACAACGCCGACTGCCAGCCGCGCTGCGCGAATCTGAACAGCGCGCGCTTGAGTTGCGCTTCATCATCGTTCGCCGACGCGCTTGCCAGCGGCGTCAGATTCTTGGAAATCTCATTGACCGCCGCCGTGAACTCGGCGCACGCGGGAGAGAGATCAACCGCTTCCCGATAACTGGTCGCGCGCGTAAAGAACTCGTCGCTTTCGCTCCATTCAATCTGACTGGGCGAGAGCGCCGCGCGTACCAGCGCCCACTCCGCGCGGTCGGGCAGCGTCTGAGCCAGCGCGGCGAGCGCGGCATCCCGCGCCGCGCGATTCTCAAAAGTAATTTCGAGGCTGAGGACGATGTTCGCGCCATCAGCCGCCATATTCGCATCCGCGCCCGCTGCGCGCAGCGACGCGACGACTCCACTGACCGCGTTTTGCAGTTCGTCGGACGCGCCCAACGGCATGAGCGTGAATGACAGCGCGCGCGCTTGGGCTGTCGTGGTGACTTGGGCGCGCGTCACGTAGAACAGGGGCGGATTGAACGCCGCCATGAATTTGTCGCCGAGCGCGGCGCGCGCTTTGGGAATCGCCGCCGCCGCATCGTCCTGCTCGAGCAGCGCGCGCGCCCACGCGAGGTTCAGCGCGCGCCGCTGCGCGGCGGCGTACTCCGGCTTGAAGAGCGGTCCCACGCCGCCGGGCGCGCGCGCGCTCGCTTTGTCATAGTACGTCAACGCGTCGGCGAACGCGCCGCGGGTCTGCGCGTCGAGTCCCAGGTAGAAATAGTCTTCTGCGAGTTGTTTGCGCGCGGTCGCATCCGCGGGCGCGAGCGCTTCCCATTGCACCACGGCGAGTTGGACGTACGCGGCTTGGCGCGGACCGCTCGCGGGACCCGCGCGGGATTCGTACAGCGCGCCGAGCGCCTGACGCGCGGCGCGCTGGTTCGGGTCGAGACGTACGGCGGTTTCGAGTTCGGCGATGGCTTGCATGTAAAAACTGTCGCGGCGCGGCGAGTCCAGGGACGCGAGTTGCCGCAGCAGATTGCCGAACGCGGCGCGTCCGTTCGCGTCGTTTGGATTTTGCAGCGTGGCGCGGCGTTTGACATTCAGATCGTCCCAGACCGATGGACGCAGGATCGTCAGCGCCGGGTTCGCCGCCGGTTCTTTGCCGGTAAGACGCCAGGTGAGACTCTGGCCGTCGAACTCGGGATTCGGCGGATCGTACGCGACGATTTGCTCGAGCGTCGTCACATTCGGGAAATTTAGGGTGAGCCGCGCGCTGCCGATGCTCCCTTTCCAAGCCGTCGCGGGCAACAACCCATAGGCAAAGCGCGGCAGCGCGCCTTCGCCCAGGTCTTGCTGAAAATCATAGCGNNTCTGATTTTGACGCCATCTACGCTGACCGAAAATTCGCCGAGCCGCGCCGGCTCGAACGCGTACGCGTCGCCCGCCCACGCCGGAAATCCAACCGACACCTGCAAGTCGTTGAGCCGATCGGTGTTGTGCAACTTGAAAGTCGAGTTGCCTGTGACGAGGGTGTGTCCGCCGCTCTCGGCTAAATCCGCGTCGAGCGTGAGCGCGACGAGTTCGAGCGGCGTATCGCGTGGGCTGGGCGCGAGCGCAACGGGGACAAAGACCGCGCTGGGAGACTCGGCGCGCGCGCCCGGCGCGCCCAGCGCGAGCAGAAGCAGGGGAAGCGTCAGAATGCGGAGGATGTTCGTGTCTAACCTCGTCACCGTCTAGTCGCGAGGCTGAGCGGCAAGACGAGCGTGACCAACGTGCCCGCGCCGATTTTAGAGGCGATGCTCAATTGGGCGTTGGCGATTTCCGCGCGCTCTCTCATGTTCAACAAGCCCAGACTGTTGCGCTGATCGTACGTTGCCTCGATGCGCGCGACGTCGAAACCGGTGCCGTCGTCTTGAACGCTGATCGTCAAGGCGTCCTCGCTTTGGCGCGCGGTGATCCAGATATTCTTTGCCTGCGCGTGTTTGCGGGCGTTGCCGACGGCTTCCTGCACGATGGAGAAGACGGCGCCTTCCACTTTGGGGGGAAAGCGCGCGGTGAATGAATGAAGGTCGAGGCGCAGCGGCAAGCCGTTCGGCTCGCGCTGGCGCTCCGCGTACATCTCCAGCGCCGCGCACAAACCCCGCGTCTCTAACACGACCGGGCGCAGATCGAACAGCATGTCGCGAACCTGGTGGATCGCGCGCGTCGCCATGCGCTCCAGATCCAGCAGTTCTTTTTCGGTGCGCTCGGGCTGGCGCGCGATCACTTCGCGGACAAAGCGCAAGCCCATGGTGATCGCCGATAACAACTGCGCCGGACCATCGTGCAAACCGCGCGCGAGTTCCCGGCGCACCTCGTCTTCGACGGCGACGATGCGATCGCGCTCGGCGACGACCTGGTGGTACAGCCGCGTGTTTTCGATCACCGCGGCGGACTGCGCGGCAAACGCCATTAACAATTCCTGTTCGTCCTCGTCGAACCGCTCGCCCGAAGCCTTGTTGAGAACTTCGATCACCCCGATCGGCTTGCCTTTGAGGATGAGCGGCGCAGCCAGCAGCGACGAAGTGTGAAAGCCCACCCGTTCGTCAATGCGACTGAGATGGCGCGGGTCTGCGCCGACATCCTGCGCGATCACCGGCTGGCAGTGAGTGAACGCCCAGCCCGCGATCCCCTCATCGGTGCGAATGCGTTTTAGGTGCAACGCTTTACCGCCGCCGCCTTGCACGACCTGAAAGACCAATTCATCGGTCGCGGGGTCGAGGAGCAGCAGCGAGCCCGCCGTCGCTTGCATGACGTCCACGGCGTTGGAAAGGATCAGCGCCAGGAGGCGATCGGGCGGCAATTCGGAGGTAAGCGTTTGGGTCATCTCTTGCAGCGCTTCGAGCGCGGCGACCCGCCGCTTCAAGCGCGCGACCTGGGCTTCCGATTCTGGGATGGCGTTTTTGGGACGACTCTTGGATGGCATGGTAGTTCACAGCCAACCTTACGAAGGTTGTGAAAGGGTTTGCGCAAGCAACGGTCCTTGGCGTAGGAAAGCGCGTTTCACACGAAGACGACTGACGAACCTTCGCAAGGATGATCGTAGGACAGATTTGGAAATTTGTCCTACATTTGCAGCGGCTTGCGCGGATGCGGCGTGAGCAGACGCTGGATGTTGGCGAGTTGCTCGCGCGCGGCTTCTTCGCCGCAGCGAATGAGTTCCCACGCCTTGTCGTACTCTAGCGTGCCAAAGCGCGCAATCTCGGGCTGGATCAAAACGTCCACGGGACCAAGCCGCGTTTTGATGATCTCGCTCTCCATAATTTCCATCGCGCCCATGACGATGCCGATGACGTTCGGCACTCTGCCCTCGCGCTTGAGTTCGCGGCGATGGATGCGGTCTTCCAGACTGGGGATGACGTTGCTGGCGAGGATGATGTTCGCGCCATGGTCCGCGAGGAGTTGCGTCGGCACCGGGTTGACCGAACCGCCGTCAATCAAGAAACGCCCGGCGACGTGGGCTGGCTCAAAGACGCCGATCACGCTCATGCTCGCGCGCATCGCTTCGGCGATGGGTCCGCGGTCGAAGACGATTTCTTCGCCCGAGATGAGATCGGTGGCGACGATGTACAACGGGATGGACGCCTGGTCAAACGTGCGATCCTTGACCCACTGCGCCAAATACTTGAGGACCATGTTGCCGCGGATCAGACCCGAGCGCGGCGGGATCTGGAAATCCCAATACCGAAAACCGGTGCGGAAATTATATTGACGCTGCACGTTGACGGCGAACGTCGTCATGTCCGCGATCGTGCGCCCCACGGCGTACATCGCGCCAAAGATCGCGCCGGCGCTCGTCGCCGCCAGCAAATCAATCGGGACGCCGGCTTCTTCCAGAACCTTCAGCACGCCAATGTGCGCGAACCCGCGCGCGTTCCCGGACGAGAGCGCCAACCCCACCTGACGCTGCGCGATGCGCCGCGCCAAGCGCCGCAGGGAGGCGTCGTCCGGCTTGGCGCGCCACAATCTTTTGGAGAGAACGTCTTTGATCCAGGGCAATTCGACGCCAAGCAGCACCGTCACGTCCGCCAGTTCTGTGGCTTTGAGCGTCAGCGGCGTTTCGTACGGCGCGACCGCCAGCAACACCCAATAGTACTGTTCCACGAGTTGCCCAAGGCGCTCTGCCAGTTGCTCAGCCGTGAGCGCATTGCCCGGCTGGTCAAGCGCGACGTTCTTGCGCCGGAGGGATTCTTGCCCGAGCGTGACGTTCGCCAAACCGCCCAAGTCGAGCAGGCAGACTTGTTCGCCGGTCAACTCCGCCAGATAGCGCGCGAGCGTGGGCGTCGCGGTGCCAAACACCGCGACGAGGTTGAACTCCTCGTGTTCCTCCGGCTTTTGCGTCGTGCGCACCAGGCGGCGCCCCAGTTCGCGCGTCATTGCGATCGCGACGCCGGGATGTTGTTGGAGCAAATCCTCCAGGTCTTGTTTGCGGAGGACGAGCAATTCCGTGTCCAGCACCACGCGCACCGTCGCCGAGCGTTTTTCGCCCAGCAGCAGCGCGGTCTCGCCGAAGAAATTGCCGGGCCCGAGATAACTGTAGATCCTTTCGCGCCCGCCCTTTTCGGAGACGATCTTGACCTGGCCCGTTTCGATAATGTACATGCAATCGCCGGGATCGTCTTCCGAAAAGATGACGGCGTCCTTGTGATAATGCTCGCGCTGTAGGCGTTGCGCGATGGCGTCCAAAACGTCATCGGGCATAACGCTGAAAAAGGGAATGGCGCGCAGATCACGTTTCATAGATGACTCGCTTGGCTACTCTGCTGGAGCGAGGAGTGTGGCGGTAAGCGCGTCGAGCGCCGCGCGCGCGCGCTGCTGCTCGGCTTGCGCGCCCAGACGGGCAAACGTCGCGTGCGCTGTCTCCAGCGTCGCGCGCGCGGCGCTGAGTTGACCGCGGTCGCGTTGGAGCAGCGCCAGTTGGTATTGCGATTTGGCAAGTTCGAACGGGTTTTTGAGCGATTCAAAAATCGCCAGACTGCGCTGGATATAGTCTTCCGCCGCGTCGAGATGCTGTTGCGCGCGGGCGAGCCGGGCAAGCACGCGTTGCGCGGCGCCCTCGATCAATTGCGCGCCGATCTGCGCCGCCAGGGTGACGGCTTGCCGCGCGCAATGCTGCGCCTGATCCAACTGGTTCTGCGCCGAATACGCTTCCGCGAAGAGCCACTGGGCTTCCGCCAGATTCTCTTTAGAGCCCATTTCTGTGGCAATGTCGGCGCACCGGGTTAGATAGCGCACGGCATTGTCGGCTTGATCTTGCAGAATGCTGACGTGAGCCAGGTTGTTCAGAGCCAGGCAAGTCAGATTTCCATTCTTGATTCTTTCGGCGATCTCCAGGGCTTTGTGGAGGAGCAGCGTTGCGCGAGGATAATCGCCCTTTTCGCGATAAAGCCAGCCGAGATTGTTGCTCAACAGCGAGGTTCCGCCGACGTCGCCGGTCTTTTGCTTGATCTCAAGCGATCGCTCGAAATACTGGAGGGACAGGTCCCAGTTGCATTGTTCCGCCGCGAAGAGGCCGAGATTCGTATAGGATTGCGAGACGCCGTACGAATCGCCGATGGTCTCACGCAGTCGCAGTCCTTTTTCCGTATAGGCCAGCGCGCGCGCCCAGTCACCCTTGTAGCGGAAGAGCACCGCCAACCCATTGTACGCCGAAGCCATTTCGTTGTAATAGTCGGTGCCTTGGACAATTTGGAGGGCGCGCATGCGCCATTGATAGGCGTCCTCAAACTCACCGCGCCGATAGTGCACCCAGCCCGTGTCGTTGTAGACGCGCACCCGTGTGACAGATTGGGCGGACTCGGGATCGCGCTCTAGTTCGGTCAAGGCGTCCTGCAACCAGCGCAACGCCTCGGCATAGTCGCCGCGCCGTTCGTGGACTCGTCCAATCAGGCGCATGATCTCGGGCGTGGCGCGATGCAGTTGCGGGTAGTTGGAGGTGCGGACGAGTTCCAGAGCGATTTGATACGAGTTGAGCGCATCCTCATAATCGCCGATGAAACTTTGGACGCCGCCCAGCCCTTCATAGACCTGGACGCGTTGCTCGCGGGTGGAGGCGGTTTGGTTGAGAAACTCGGCGGCGGTTTGGTAATAGCGCAATGCCTCGTCGTTGGCAAACCGATCCGCCGCGCGTTTGCCCGCGCGAATCTGATAGGGCAGCGCGCGCGCGGGATTCTTGCTCTCCGCATAATGAAATGCCAACTGCTCGACGTGTTCTTCGAGGCGATCCGCAAAGAGCGTTTCGATCCCTTCCGCGATCTTGCGGTGGAGGTAATCCCGGCGGCGGAGCAGCAGACCGTTGTAAACTGTTTCTTGGATCAGGACGTGATGAAAGCGATACTCTAAATCGGTGGCTGGTATCAGACGATTGACCAACTCGCGCTCTTCCAACTCGTGCACATCGTCCGGCAGACTGCGCGCATCGTTCAACACAACATTCAGCAAGCGGAACAGAAAATCGCGCCCGATGACCGAAGCGCAGTGAATGGCTTGGCGCGAGCCCTCGCTCAAGTGATCAATGCGCGTCATAATCAAGCCCTGTAGCGTCCGCGGGACTTCGAAGCGGGCAAGGTCGGCTTCCGGCGCGACCTGCCAGCGATCCCCTGCCCGGCGGATGATCCCGCGATCAATCAACACGCGGATTATTTCTTCGAGGAAGAAGGGATTGCCCTCGGCGCGTTGCGGGATCAGTTGTTTCAGGCGCTCTGGAAGTTCGGAGATCGTCAAGAGCAAGTCAACCAGCGCGAGACTGTCGGCTTGGGTCAGCGGCGCGAGAGGGATGTGCAGAAAATGCGGCGCGTAGAACTCTTTGCCTAATTTCTCGATTTGGGCTGCCGCCGTTCCTTCCGCCGGGCGCGAGTTGCAGTAGATCAGCAAAGGAAAGTTTTCCACAGCCCCCAGGAGCAGCGTGAGCAGATCCAGCGAGACTTTGTCCATCCAGTGCGCGTCCTCGAGGATCAGAATGACCGGCTGGCTGGTGGTCTCAGCAGTCAGCAGGTCTCGGACGGCGAGGAACGTCTGTTGCTGCAATTGGGGAGGGGTCAGGTGCCGCACCCGTTCCGCCAGTTCCTTTTCAATGATCCGGATGGAAAAAAGATTTTCGACGTACGGCAGGACCTCGGTCACGGACGGTCCATCGGCGAAAACGCGTCGGACCGTCTGTTCGATTTTGTCGCGCACTGTATCTTCGGTGTCGTCGTCGGTGATTCCACAATAAGACTTGAGCAGGTTCAAGAACACGCCGTACGCGGACTGACCATAGGAGAAGCACGCGCCTTCCAGAACCGTGACCGGCTTGTCAGCCACAAATGCTTTGAGTTCAGCCGTGAGACGAGACTTGCCGATACCGGCATCGCCCGTAACGAGAACGATGCGCCCCTGGCGCTCCTCGATGAGCGACTCAACCGCCTGGCGGACGCGCCCCAGTTCCTCTTCGCGCCCGACCATCGGGGCGGCCAGACCGGGGATCCCGCGCGTGCGTCCGGCTTTTTGGCGCGGCGCAATCACTTCATAGATTTCGACCGGCTCGACGCGGTTCTTGACGCGGATGGAGCCCAGTTCGCGGAATTCAAATAGGGGCTGCGTCTGCTCGTAGACTGACCGGCTGACGAGAATGCTTCCCGGTTCTGCGACCGTTTGCAAGCGTGACGCGACATTGACGGTATCCCCCAGCGCGGTGTACTCCATCTGCAGGTCCGAGCCGACGCTGCCTACGACGACCAAGCCCGAGTTCAAGCCGATGCGGAGTCTGAGCGAGATGCCCAGTTGCGGTTCAAGGTCAACGTTGATGCGCTTGAGCGCCTCCTGCATTCCGAGAGCAGCCCGGAGCGCGCGGGCGGGATCGTCTTCATGGGCAACCGGCGCGCCAAAGAGCGCCATCACGCCATCGCCCAGCACTTTGTCCAGGTGTCCTTCGTGTTTGTAGATTTCGTCAATGAACGACTTGCGGGTAGCGTCAATGAACTCGTAGACTTGCTCGGGGTCCAGTTTCTCGGAGATCGCGGTGAATCCGCTGATGTCGGCAAAGAGTACGGTGACCGTGCGTCGCTCGCCTTCGATTTGTTTGCCCACGCCCGCGATCTTTTCAGCCAGCGCAGCCGGGATGGCGCTGGGCAAGCCACGGCGCGCGGGCTCGCCCGCCGGGCGTGCCAGGCTTGCGCTCACGAGGTTTGCGCCGCAATTGCCGCAGAACTTGAAATTGGCGGGATTCTCAAAACCGCAGTTTTCGCACAGCCGGGCAAGGGACGCAGCGCATTGGACGCACACGGTCGCGCCAACGCGGTTTTCATATCCACACTTGGGGCACTGATTCGCCATACGCTTGAAAGGGCACTATTGTCCGGTGAGGTTTACGTGCGGTGACATTATACAACAGGTAAGGGGTTGGCGCAATTGCGTTTAACGCGGCGAGTGTGCGTCAGACGGTTGGGTCGTCGGGCGGGCGGTCGGAAACCGCGTCTACAAATTCACGCAATCGCCCTGCGGCGATTGCCACCCAAGAACGTGACGCACACCCTAGCGCGGTGACAAGTCGCCAAGACAAAAGGACACCCGGTCTTGGAAACCTGGTGTCCGTAATGTGTGGCTTACACAC